>JAKPUV010000117.1 GCA_029554925.1 Candidatus Hydrogenedentota bacterium
CACGAGGCAGGCCTCGGCCATGGGCGTGTTTCCGTAGCGGCCTTCCCCCTTCCAGAGCAGCTCCATGGCGACCAGCGCGTCGAGGAGCATGCGGACGCCGCGCAGGCTGCACCCGGTCTTTTCGGCGACATGCTCCGCCGGGGCGGCGGGGGTGAGGAGGGAGAAAACGTCCAGCTCGACGGCGGTGAACAGGGTTTGCGACTTCCGATAGGCGTTGGCGATGCCGCTGAGGGCCGTGCTGTATTCCTGGAGCGGGTCCATCGGGGTCAGTCCATTCTCTCCGGGGGGGTGACGTCGAACTCCGACGGGGTGGCCGCCGCCTCCGGTGCGCCCCCTTCCGTCTCTGCGGGGGAGGGAGGCGGTGCGGCGTAGGGGTCGGCGTCGGCGGTGCTGTCCGCCGCCGTGTCCGTCGTGTCCGTCGGCGCAGCGCCCCCCGCCGTTTCCCCGGGCTTTTTCTCATCGCCCCCCATGAGCGTGTCAATGAGCTTTTCCGGGTCCGTGCGGTTAATCTTGTCGAGCTCGCGGCGGATGGGGTTGATTTCCCGGGCGACGTCCGTTTTCACCTCGTCCATGTATCCGCGGAAGTCCTTGAAGGCGCGGAGGAACATCTTGGCGTACTGGGGGAACTTCTCCGGGCCGAGCACCACGAGGGCGATCACGGCCAGGAAGATCATCTCGCCCATGCCTATGCCCATGTCAAACATGGAATGACGACTCCTCAGGGGGTTTCGGCCGCGGCGGCCTCTTCGTTCTTTTTCTTCCTGCGGAGGACGAGGTATGACGCCCAGATGCTTGCCTCATAGAGGATGACCAGCGGCAGGAGCATGACGCTCATGGAGAAAACGTCCGGCGGCGTCAGGATGGCCGCGGCGACCGCCATGATGACGATGGCGAACTTGCGGTACTCGCGCAGGGACTGCGGGGTGAGCAGGCCCATGTAGACCAGCACCAGCACGACCATCGGGAACTGGAAGGCGATGGCGAAGCCGACCAGCAGCTTGACGATGATGTTCAGCGTCTCCGTGATGCGCAGCTGGATCTGGACCCATTCCGGGGTCCACTCGAGCAGGTAGGGCAGCACCAGCGGGAACACGCCGAAATAGGCGACCCCCACCCCGACAATGCCCAGGATGCTGCACCCCCCGACGAGAATCTGCACGACGCGCCGCTCGTTCGGGAGAAGCCCCGGAAAGACAAAGGCCATGATCTGGTAGAGGATGAAGGGCAGCGCGAGCAGAAACCCGCCGTAGCCCGCGATCTTGAACTGGACCACCACGAACTCGATGGGGTTCAGCACCGTCCACTCCATGCTGCGCCCGGGCTTCTTTGCCCCGGGGGCCGGGGCTTCGGCAGCGGCCGGGGCGCCGGGAACGCCGCCGTCCGGGGCCTTTTCCGGGGGGGCGATCATGCCGCGTTCGTCCAGCGGCTTGAGGGGGCGGGCAATCTGCTCGAAAATGACGTTGGAGAGGGCGTAGCAGAGAATGACCGCCACGAAGAGGGCCATGAAGGAGCGGATGATGCGCGTCCGGAGCTCGCCCAGATGCTCGGTGAACGTCATTCTTTTTTCGTCGTTTTCCATCCGCGGGGGTTCCTTGAAGCCATGAACCCCCTATTATGGCACACCGCGCCGTCCCGGGGCGATTCATTCGCGGGCGCGGCATTCGCAGCCGGGGAGGGCACCCCGGATCAGACGGTGACCCACGCGCCGGGGACGCACTTGTCGCCGAGGCGGGCGCCCAGGTCGGAGGCCTTGACGCTGTCGAAGTCGGCGCCCGCGGCGGGGAGCTGGAAGACCTCGCCGGTCTTGGCACGGCGCAGGCGCTCCAGCGCGTAGATGCCCTCGACGGCGGACACGGTGACGCCGGTGTCGGCGTTGAGGCGGGCGATCTCGTTGTAGAGGGCCTTGCGGTCCTTGTTCTCCTCGGCGAGCAATTTCTGGGCCTCGTTGCGCTTCTCGTTGTCGCCGAGGGCGTCGCACTCGCGCAGCTCCAGATAGCCCCGGTTGTTCTCGCCGAAGCATCCCGGTGCCTTGATGGCCTCGACGCGGGGGTTGCGGTCCCGCATGCGCACGGCGATTTCCTTGACCAGGGGCGAGGTGGTCACCTTGAGGGTGTCGGCGTGGGCCACACCCATGGGGCTGAAGAACTCGAGGACGGCGCGCGCGCGGGACTGCGGCCCGGCGGCGGGTTCGGCCTCGAGGCCGGGAAGGGTGTCGGTCTTGCCCTCGACGAAGTCGAGGACGTTCTCCGCCTGGGCGGCGATGTGGCGGATGTCCAGCGTGATGTGGGCGTCTATGCGGTGCTCGGTGCGTATGACGCACCCGACGGTGGCCAGCAACAGGACAACGGCGGCAGCAAACCCGATTCTCATCCGCATGATCCGCACTCCTTCAAGGTTGTGCCGCCGTCGCCGGCGGCCGCTCGTCCGCGTTTATTCTACTGCATCGTTCCGGGATTCGCCACCTCCGCCGCCGCGCCGTCGCCGCCCGCGCGCAGCGCCTCCAGCAGCGCCTCCGGGTCGGCCTTGATGTCCATCGTCAGGTTCAGCGTTCGGCTCTCCAGCCGGGCCACGCCCTCGATGCGCCCGTCGCGCAGGCCGAGGGTGATCCGCGCCGCGTCGAAGGGCCGCTGCGGGGCGTCGCCGAGCACATCGCGGACAACGTCGCTCACCTGCTTTCCGCCGGTCATGCCGGTCACATACTGGCTCGTCAGAAGCTGCTCCACCATGTCCTTGTTCAGGGAGAAACCGCTGGACGCCGTCAAGTCCACATGCAGGTCCGCCAGTTTCCCGCCGCGCACCAACAGGTCCGCCGTGCCGCTGAGACGGCCCGTCAGCACGACCGACGGCGGCTTGAACTCCTGTGTGAACACCGAGAGGTCCACGTCGCTGACCGTCATGTCCGCCTTCAGGGGCATGCCCGGCTCAACAAGCGCGGCGCTGCCGGTCATTCCCACCCCGCCGCCGAACACCGCCGCCGCGGCCTCCTCCAGCAGGACCACGCCCCTGTCAAGGCGCGTCTTCCCGGCGAGGGCCGACCAGCGGGTGCCCGCGACGGTGCAGGATTCGGCGGAGAGCGTTCCCGCCCCGGCCCACCCGTTCTCAGAGCAATACAACTGTCCCGAGGCGGCGACGCCCGTGAGCGCGGCGTCCACCGCCGACAACACCAGACGAGCGAAGGCGGCGCTGTATTCAACGGGCTCCGAGCCCTGCGCCGCGGTGCCGCCGAACGCCAGGGCGCCGCAGCGGGCCTCCGCGCGGCCCTCGGCCTCGCGCAGCCAGCCCTTGGCCACCAGCGGCCCCAGGCCGGTCTCGAAGGAAAGGCCGCCGAGAACGGCCAGCCCCTCCTGCCAGCCGGCGCTTTCCAGGATGATGGTGGTGTCCCCCCCGAGGGCGGCGCGGAGACCGCCCGCGTGTAGGCGCAGCGGCGACGGGGTGGCACGGAGGTCGGCGGACAGGGTGGCCTCCATGCCGTAGGGCAGGGACCAGCCGCCGTAGCCCAGCGCCTCCAGCGTGACCGTCACCGGCGCGGCGAGGTCGCCCTTGGCGTCCCGGGTCCCCTTTGCGGAGGCCCGGAGAGTGCCCCAAAGGTCCGGAAACCCGGCGAGCTTCGCCCAGGGGCCCAGTTCCGTCTCAATGGTGAGGTCGCCGGAGGCCGCGCCCGTTCCAGGCACAAACCGTATCTTGTCCACCGCCGCGCGCGCCGCGTCGCCGAAGGCCGCCGACAGCGAGCCGGTGACGGCGTCCGGCGTTCCCGCGAGGGCAGCCTGAAGGGACAGGGGCCAGTCGTCGGGCAGCGCGACGCCGTCCCAGCCCGGCGGGGGCGCGGTCAGGGTTCCCTTGGCGGTCCATTCGCCCGCCGCCGGCAGGGAAACCGCCACAGGACCGTCCAGCGTGAGCGCCAGCGGGTCCAGAAGGCCGGACCCTGTGAGCCCGCGCCACCACGCCGCGGGCGCAAGCCCGGCCAGCGCCGCCTCCAATGAGAGCCCCGCGTCTCCATAGTTCATTTTTGCCGTCGCCGACCCCTCGCCGAGGCGCACGGAGGCGGCACCGGCCACCCCCTCCTGCCCCGCGGCCCGCACCGCCGAGAACTCCACGGCGGCGGTGTCGGCACCCAGGGCGGCGGACGCGGTTCCGGCGAGGTTCAGGCCCTCCGGCGAGGAAACCAACTCCGCGTTTCCGGACACGGTTTTCAGGCCGGGAACCCGGGCCAGCGCGGCGGCGGCGGGAACGGCCCCGCCCAGGGCCTCCACGGGGAGCTCCTTCACCCCGGTTCGCACGGACATGCGGGACGCCGCGGCGTCCTGCGCCACGGACAGCGTTAGCGGCGGCAGGTTTCCAAACGTCACCGACCCGCCGAACGCGCCGGGCGCTTCACCGGGGGCAATGTCCACGGCGAGGTCGCCGACGGCCCAGGGGGCCTCCGCGGGGCCAAAGCGCAGCCCGGACACCCGGCCGCGCAGCGCGAGGGCGTCCAGCACGGGGGACCCGCCG
>JAKPUV010000119.1 GCA_029554925.1 Candidatus Hydrogenedentota bacterium
GGCGCTGCATTTGATCGTGACTGAATCGGGACACGGCGGTGGCGGACAGGCTGAAGGCAGTCCTCCAACGGACAAGGGAGCATGGTCCTGCCACCGCCGTCGCCCAAACCAGGATTCGGGTTGTCCCCAAATTCTGGACGACGCGCCGGTTGGTTATCCACACCCGCCAGGCGGCGGCGGCCCGACCCAAAGAGCCGCCCCCTGCCAGGTGTGGGTAACCAACGTGGCAACTATAAGGGGGGGGTGGTTCGCGGGAGCGAACAGGGGGATGTTCCGGGAATCAGGCAATGGCGCCAGCGTTAAGAACATCCCCCGTCCGCGAAGACGCGGCCACCCCCCTGAAGGGGGGACCCGGACAACGCGCACCCCTCGCGCCGATGCACATCATCCGTGGCGGCCCAGTGCGCAGCCTATGAAGGGTCAAGAATGCCGTCGGCAGACTTCTGCCACAGGCTGATACGGTGTCCCAGGGTTGAGGGGAGGCATTGTCAGGGTGATGTCGGGCAGGGGTGTTGAGGCGGCACGGGCATCCAGCCTGTGTCCCCTCCCTCTGGCCGGTATTCTTCCGGCGCTCAGGCGCCTCCGGCGGTGAAAATCTGGATGTTGCGCCATTTCTCGCCATGGAAACGGAGGAAGAGGACGCCGCTGAGGAGCATGATGAAGGAGGTGGCGCCCATCCAGGCGCCGTAGGTTTCGAGGCCGAGGCCGAAGGCGAAGAAGATGGAGACGGGCAGGCAGAACCCGTAGGCCATAAAGGCGGTCATCCACATCATCCAGCGGGTGTCCCCCGCGCCGCGCAGGGCGCCCATGCAGGTGATGTTGACGGCGTCAAAGGCCTGGAAGAAGGCGGCGAGGATGAGGAGCCGGTGTCCGAGTTGGACGATTTCGGCGCTTTCGGGGTCGAAGACGTGCCGGATGAGGAACCCGCCGAAGACGGCGAAGACGATGCCCATGACCACCATGTAGCCCATGGCGAGCCGGAGGGTGGTGTAGGTGCGCGCCTTGGCGCGGGCGGGGTCGCCGCGGCCGATCCACTGGCCGACGATGGCGGCGATACCCTGGTGCAGGCCGATCACGGGCATGAAGCAGATGTGGTTGAAACTGAGGGCGACGGTGTTGGCGGCCATCTGCACCGGGCCGAAGCGCCCGATGATAAAGGATATCCAGATCCACCAGTTGGCCACATCGAGGAACATGCTCATGGCGGAGGGGATGCCGATGCCGACCAGTTCCCGCATGCGGGCGACATCGGGCTGCCAGGTGGCCCGGGTGTCGTGGAGCCGGTGCATGCGCGGCGACACAAAGACCCCGAAGAGGATGAAGGTCTGCACGGCCATGCCGATGACCGTGGCGAGCGCCGCCCCGGAGATGCCCAGGCGCGGGAACCCGAAATTCCCGTAAATCAACAGATAGTTGAGCCCAAGATTCACCCCGTTTCCCGCGATGGCCGCCCACGTGGGGATGCCGGGGCGGTTCACCCCCTGGAAAAAGCCCGAAAGTCCCGACATGGCCGCGATGAAATAGTAGCCCAGCAGGCGCGTGCGGAAATAGGAAAGCTCCAGCGCCGTCACCTCGGGCGTGTGTTTCATGAGCCCGAACAGCGGCCCGGACAACGGGTAGAGCACCGCGCCAAACAGCACGCCCAGCAGCGAGACATAGAGCCCCTGCCAGCAGTAGAGCGAACACTGGCGCAGGTCGCCGCGGCCGTAGCACTGCGCGGCGAAGGTGCTCACCACGGCGGTGATGCCCATGAACAGCGTGCTCAGGGTGAACGACGCGATGTCCGCCGAGAGCACGGC
>JAKPUV010000137.1 GCA_029554925.1 Candidatus Hydrogenedentota bacterium
TCGGCAACCGTCGGATCCGGGGGAAGGATCAGGTCCACGAAATCCCTGCCCGCGAGGAGGTTGGACTCGTCCCCGCCGCTCGCCACCGGATTGCCGTCCTCGTAGAGGACCCACTTGATCCAGGCGCGCGCGACGCTGGTCTCGCCCGCGGCCACGGCGCGGCGGATGGTTTCGGGCAGGCGGGCCGTGAGCACGGCCCGCGCCTGGAGCCGGTTGGCGGCGGGCGGCAGGGGCACGCGCGCCACGCTGCCAATGGGCCGGTCGGCGAATCCGGGCGCCAGCTCCCACAGGGTGACCCGCGCCTCGGTGTCCACGGACACGTTCTCCTGGCTCTGGCCGTTGTACCACCAGGTGTAGGAGACGCAGCTCGCGGCCAGGTCGGCCACAGTGACCAGGCTCCCGTCGGCGAGTCCGCCGGGCTGGACATTGCCCGCCTCGTCCGCGCCGACCAGCGTCAGCATGAGCGTGTGGCTCACACTGTCCTCGTTCTGGTTCTGCTTGAGCGCGGTGGCGAGGGGGGCGCCGTCAATGACGGTCTCCGGCGTGATGGGCCCGGAGAGCCACCCGCTCCAATTGGTGACGGGCACCCAGGACATGGTGCTGATGTCGCGGTCGGCCGAGGGGTCGGCGCCGCGCCACAGTTTGGCCCTCACATAGGGGATGATCGGCGCGGCCTCGTCGGCGTCGGGCCCCTTGATGTTCCGGCGGAGCTTCCAGTCGAAACGCGGACTGAGGGTCTGCGTGTCGCGCGGGCCGCTGGTGATCTCGGCCTGGGCGCGCCACATCCACCACAGCACCAGCCCGTTGGGCGCGGTGATCTCGTTGCCCGCGCGGTCGCGCGCGGCGGGTTTCCCCTCGAAGCGCCACGGGTCGGGGGTGGACTGCGACGCCTCGCCGTCGAAGCGCGCCGTGAGCCGGCCGATGTTGGCCGCTGAGCCCGAAGTGTCATACGTGGCCGACGTGTTGGTCACGGGGCCGAGGGGCCCCTCCAGCCAGGCCTGGCCGTCCTGCTTGTCGGCGAAGGTGGTCGCGTTTCCAGCCTGGAAGCCGCTCGTGGTGACCCGGGTCAGCGGGGAGGGCGGCCGGTCTTCGAACACGGCCTCAATGCCGAAACTGAGCGTGTCGCCCGCCGCCGTGTCCGTGCAGTTCCCGTTGCCGCCGGGGTTGAGCATGAAGTGGAGCGCCCGGTCCACGATCGTGCCGCCGGACACGGGGACGGCGTAGGCCCCCTGCGGGCCGGGCACGCCGGTCCCGATGAGGGAGTCGTTGGCGGAGACGCGGGGCTGGGCCGTCGCCGCATCGCCGTTGGCGGACGCCGCAAACAGCAGGGTCGGGTCCGTGGTGTCCACGAGGAAGCTGCAACTGGTGAAGGCGGGGTCCGTCGGGCCGGGCATGCCGTCGCCGTAGAGCACCGGGTTGGTGTTGTCGGTGCCGTCGTTGAGGTAGATGCGGTTGATCCCC
>JAKPUV010000145.1 GCA_029554925.1 Candidatus Hydrogenedentota bacterium
GCAGGTGGCCTTTCCCAAGGTGATTTTCCCGCTCATCTCCGTGGCGACCTGCCTGCTGGAGTATGCCTTCTCTCTGGCGCTGCTTTTCGTTGTTCTGATTTTCTACGGGCACCACCCCTCCCTTTCCTGGGTGGTGTTCCCGGTGCTGCTGGCGGTGCAGGTGGGGCTGGTGCTGGCGTTCGCGCTGCCCCTGGCGGCGGCGGTGCCCTTTGTGCCGGACATGTACAAGCTGGTCACGCAGGTGCTGCGGATCATGTTCTACATGTCCGGGGTGTTCTTCGACATCGAGCGGCTCAGCCCGAAACTCCAGTTTGTCCTCGGGTTCAACCCCATGGTGCATGTGATCGGGGCGGTGCGGGCGGTGCTGATGCGCGGGGAGTGGCCGGCGTGGCCCGTGATGGCGGCGGTGTGCGGGGTGTCGGCGCTTGCGGCGCTCTTCGGCGCGCTGGTGATCCGCCGTCTGGACCCGCTTTTCGCCAAGAGGATTGCCCGATGAGCGCCTCCAGGGAACCCGTGATCCGCCTGCGGAACGTGGGCGTGTCCTACTGGCTGCGCCAGAGCCTGTTCCGCCGCCGGAAATTCTGGGCGCTTCGGGACGTGTCGTTTGACCTGTACGAGGGCGACTCGCTGGGGGTGATCGGGAAGAACGGCGTGGGGAAGAGCACGCTGCTGCGGCTGCTGGCGGGGGTGATGAGCCCCGACTGCGGCACCCTGGAGAACCGGGGGGTGAGCACCTCCCTCCTTTCGCTGAACCTGGGGTTTCTCCCCTACCTTTCGGGGCGCGAGAACGCGATTCTGGGCGGCATGTTCCAGGGGATGAGCCGGGAGGAGATCGAGTCGAAGATGGACGCGATCGTCCAATTCGCCGAGCTGGACGAGTTCATTGACCAGCCGGTGTCCTCGTATTCCTCGGGGATGAAGGCGCGGCTGGGCTTCGCGGTGGCGTTCCAGGTGCAGCCGGACGTGGTGCTGATTGACGAGGTGATCGGCGTGGGGGACGCGGATTTCCAGCAGAAGTCCGTGGCGGTGATGAAGGAGCGCATGCGCGCGCACGACACGACGATCGTGTTCGTGTCGCACAGCGCGCCGCTCATCCGGGAGCTGTGCAACCGCGCGGTGTGGATCGAGGACCGCGTGGTGCAGACGGAGGGCGACGCGGAGACCGTGCTGGCGGCCTACGACCGCTTCCTGAAGACCGGGGAGAGGCCCCAGGCCGCCGCGGCCGACCCCGCCTGACCCCCCCGCCCTACCAGGCGGGGGCCTCCATCACCGGCGCGTTCTCGTTCAACTCCACCTCCTGCACATTGTCCGACTGGATGCGGACCCAGGTCTTCTCGGGGTTCAGGTCCGGGTTGCGCCACAGGAGCTCCTGCGTGATGTCCTGCGCGTAGATGGGGCTGGACAGGGCGTAGACCTCGACGGGGCCGAAGCCCTTCTTCTTGGAGTCCGCCGGCCCGATCACGCGGAGGCGGTAGGTGCAGTAGGTGGTGGGCCGCCGCCGGAACCGGATGGCGATGTTGTCGTCGTTGATGGGCACGGTGCGGATGGGGCGGCCGTTCTCCAGCACCTGGAGCTTCTTGCCGAGGCCGTTGATCACGGCGGCGTCAAACACAATGTCCACGTTGAGGGGCACCACGCCGCCGATGCCGACGTCCACCTTGCCGTCCCCGAGCACGTCCGCGGAGAATCCGAGCTGCGGGCCGTTCATGTCGCAGGACACATAGGTGCGGCCGAGCCGGAGCCCCTCGAG
>JAKPUV010000218.1 GCA_029554925.1 Candidatus Hydrogenedentota bacterium
GTCGGCGGCGGCCTCGGCGGGGAAGAAGGACCCCGTGGTGATGACGGCGCGCACGCCCTCGGGAAGCGAAACCTCCGAGCGGCCCCAGGCGTCCGGGACGGCGGTGATGAAATGGGGCGAGCCCATGAGCTCCCGGGTGAAGCGCTCGAAGACCCGCCGGTCCTCCAGGGTGCTCGACGGGTCGCAGACGAAGGCAAAGGCCCCGCCGCGGAAGTGGTCGAGGCGGGCGGCGGCCTGCTCCAGGGCCAGTCTCCAGTCAGACTGGCGCAGCACCGCGCCCACGCGCACGTAGGGGAAATGGATGCGGTCGGGCCCGGCGAGGAACTCCGCCATGGCGAAGCGGCCCAGGACGCACAGCGGCACGCCGGGGTCCACGGCGCGCGCGCCGACCATCTGCCCGTTCACCGAGGACACGCTCATGGCGCAGCCCTGGTCACAGAGGCCGCAGGTGGTGGCGGTGGAGGTGTCGGGCCTTCCGTACCACTTGGCGAAGCGGTCGGAGAGGGTGCCCGTCGGGCAGACGTCCACGCAGGCGCCGCAGAAATTGCAGCCCGCCTCCACGAGGGTCTGGTCGAAGGCCTGGCCGATGCGGGCGTTGCTGCCGCGTCCAACGAAGTCAATGACGGCGCGGTCCTGCTGGTCCTTGCAGACGCGCACGCAGCGGCCGCAGAGGATGCACAAGTTCAGGTCGCGGTCCATGAAGGGGTTGTCGCGCTCCAGGGGCCGCTGGTGGTAGATCGGCGGCACGGGCAGCTCCGCGAGCTCCAGCTCCTCCGCGAGGCCGCGCACCTCGCAGACGGGCTTGTTGTTGCAGGTGTGGCAGCCCGTGGTGCGGCCGGCCTTCTCGGGCTCGGGCCGGTAGGCCTCGCACTCCGCGCGCCGCCCGCAGAGCAGGCAGGCGTTCGGGTGCTCGAGCATCATCAGGCCGAGGACGTTGCGCCGCAGCTTTTTCAGCTCCGGGCCCTGGGTGCGGACCACCATGCCCTCCGCCGCCGGGGTGGTGCAGGACGGCGGGTAGCCGCGCATGCCCTCGATCTCGACGACGCACATGCGGCAGCCTCCGTAGGGGGCCAGCCCCTCGTTGGCGCAGAGGTGGGGGATCTCAATCCCGTTGCGCAGGGCGCAGTCCAGCAGGGTCTCGCCGTCCCGCGCCTCGATGTCTCTTCCGTCAATGCTCAGTTTCACGGCTGGTGATCCTCAACCTTTCCCCGGCTGCGCCGGCACGCCCGGGTCCTTCCGCTCCGTCCGCGGCTCCACGCGCCGCCGCTCCCCGCTGGTGCGGTAGATGGCCGCGTTGGCGGGGGCGCAGGCGGCCAGGCAGGAGCTGCAGTGGATGCAGGCGTTCTGGTCAATGAAATGCGGCGACTTGGACTCGCCGTGGATGGCGTCGGCGGGGCAGGCCCGCACGCAGAGGCCGCAGCCGATGCACCGCGCCGGGTCAATCTGGTACCAGACCAGGGGCGGGCAGGTGAAGGCGCGGCACTCCTTGCTCTGGATGTGCTCCTCGTACTCGTGGCGGAAATAACGCAGCGTGGTCTGGACGGGGTTCGGCGCGGTCTGGCCGAGGCCGCAGAGGGACCCCTGTTTCACCGTCGCCGCGATCTCCTCCAGCGTCTCCAGATCCTTGGGGGTGCCGTTGCCCGCCACGATGCGCTCGAGGATGCCGAGCATGGCGCGGGTGCCCACGCGGCAGGGCACGCACTTTCCGCAGGACTCGGCCTGGGTGAACCCGAGGAAGAAGCGGGCGATGTCCACCATGCAGCTGTCCTCGTCCAGCACGATCATGCCCCCGGAGCCCATGATGGTGCCCGCGGCGGTGAGGGACTCGTAGTCCACCGGCAGGTCCACCTTCTCGGCGGGAATGCAGCCGCCCGAGGGGCCGCCCGTCTGGACGGCCTTGAAGGTGCCGCCGTCGGCGATGCCGCCGCCGATGTCGAAGACGATCTGGCGCAGGGTGGTGCCCAGGGGCACCTCGACAAGGCCGGTGCGCGCGATCTTGCCCGCGAGGGCGAAGGTCTTGGTGCCCTTGCTCGACTCGCTGCCCACGCCCGCGTACCACTCCGCGCCGTT
>JAKPUV010000225.1 GCA_029554925.1 Candidatus Hydrogenedentota bacterium
CGCGCTGAACCGGATCATAGGGGGGGGCCGCCTTCGGACGGTGGCGGAGGAACAAGCGCGCGGTGGACGGCCGCGCCGGACCCCGGTGTGATGAGTCCATCCGAGAGGTTGAAAGTATGCGCCGTGCTGTCGAGCCAAGCCCCCTGACCTTTGTGCTGTTTCCCTGCCTGGCGATTCTGCTGGGGTGGGGACTGCGGGGGTTCATTGGCGGCGGCCCCTACGGGGCCATGATCCCCGGTGCCATGATGGGGCTCTGCCTCGGGCTGCTGCTGGACCGTCCCGTCCCGGAGACGGCGCTGCTGTCAGTCTTCGGCGCGGTGGGGGTCGGGTTTGGCGGCGAGGTGACCTACGGCCAGACCATCGGCCTGTTGAAACATCCGGAGACCTTCGCCTGGGGGCTGCTCGGGCTGACGCTGAAGGGCGCGGTGTGGGGGCTGCTGGGCGGCGTGGTGCTGGGCGCGGGCGTGGAGGGCGGGCGCATCGCGCGGCGCGACCACATCCTCGCGTTTCTCCTCGCCATGCCCGCGTTCTACATCGGCTGGCGCCTCATCAACCTGCCGCAGGTGATCTACTTCTCCGACCCCGTGAACGAGCCCCGCGAGGAGTCCTGGGCGGGGCTGCTTGCGGCGGCCCTGGCCTTTCTCGCCTGGTATTTCATCAAACGCCCCAAGGAGGGCCCCTTCCTTCCCGGTCGCTTTGCCCTGTGGGGGATGGTGGGCGGCGGCCTTGGGTTCGGCGGCGGCGCCCTGTGGATGGCCTACGGTGACGCGCTGCCCGTGCCCCAGCAGTGGTTCGGCTGGTGGAAGATGATGGAGTTCACCTTCGGCGCCCTGCTCGGCGCGGCCTGGGGTTGGTGCGCCTGGCGGAACCGCGCGCACATCGCGCGCCACGGCGACGAGGCCCCGCTGCCCCCGCTGTCCCGCGTGGCGCTGCCCCGGGGCATCTTCTTCGTCAGCCTCCTCCTGCTGATCACCTACGCCACACCGGGGGCCCTGCTGAACGTTTTCACCGCCGTGAAGGAGGGGGGCGGTCCCTGGGCGGACGCCGCCCAC
>JAKPUV010000228.1 GCA_029554925.1 Candidatus Hydrogenedentota bacterium
CGGCGTGCCCGGCCTCATCGCCCGCGCCATCTGGGTGCCCGGCGCGGACGCCGGGCAGCGGTCGCAGCACGGCTCCGGCGGGCTGCCCGCCCGGTGGTACACCGCCGCCGACCCCCGCTTCGAGTGGAAGGGCGACACGTCGAGCGACGAGGTGATCGCCCACTTCTACGCCGTGGGCGTCTTCCACGACTACGCCGCCCAGGGGGCGGACAAGCGGCGCGCGGCGGAGCACCTGCGCCGCATCGCCGACCACATCATCGGCAACGGCTGGAAGCTCCGCGAGGCCGACGGCAACACGACGCGCTGGGGCCGCTGGGACCCCGAATACCTCCTGCGCCCCTACGGTTCCTACGCCATCGGGCTGAACGGCCTCCAGGCGCAGACCTTCGCCACCGTGGCGGGCGGCGTCACGGGCGACCCGAAATTCGACGCCGCCCTCCGCCAGACCGTGGAATGGGGCTACCACCGCCACATCGGCAAGCAGAAGATCACCTTCCCGCCGGAGTTCATCACCCCGTGGGACGACCGCCTCGCCTTCGAGAGCTACTTCGTCCTCCTGCGCCACGCGAAGGATCCCTTGCTCCGGACCATCTACCTGCGGAGCCTCGAGCGGAGCTGGGCCGTGAAACGCATGGAACGCGTGCCCTGGTACGCCTTCGTCTACGCCGCCGCCACGGGCAATGACTGCGACACGGCGGATGCCGCGGACCACCTCCGCCAGTGGCCCCTCGACCTGCGCACCCACAGCTACACCAACTCCCACCGGAGCGACCTCGACCCCGTTCCCGACATGCCCAATTACGGCGGAGGCACCCGCGCCATGACCCCGCGCGAGTCCGGCCCCAAATACGACAGCCGCAGCGCCCTTCCCCACGACGGCGGGTCCGGCGGACGCACCGTCCTCTCCCCCGCCGTCTGGCTCGAGGACTACTGGATGGGCCGGTACTATGGCTTCATCCAGCCGGCCGCGGCGGACGCGGCCTTGCTCCCCGGACCGCCGGACCCCGTGATTGCCGGCCCCAGGGGCGCCAAGCCCTACGCGGGCCCGCCCCGGCCCGAAGGCCTGATTCCCGGGGAATAGCGCACGCACGGGGCGTTCCGACAAGAGACGGCCGCGCCTTCCCGGGGCGCGGACCGGAGCGTTGACGGGAACGAGATTGCCGCGCTTCGCTCGCAATGACGTGGAATCATCCGTCATGGCGAGCGAAGCGAAGCCATCTCGTGCCCGCCACGGCCACGACTCAACCCGTCACGGCGAGCGAAGCGAAGCCGTCTCTTGCCCGCCACGACTCAACCGGTCATGGCGAGCGAAGCGAAGCCATCTCGTGCCCGCCACGGCCCCGACTCAACCCGTCATGGCGAGCGAAGCGAAGCCATCTCGTGCCCGCCACGGCCCCGACTCAACCCGTCATGGCGAGCGGAGCGAAGCCATCTCGTTCTCGCCACGGCTCCGCCTTGGGCGGCCCGGTACCCCGGCAACCGGGGCCTTTTTCGATTTTCTCCCCCAAAATGGGGTATACTTCCCGCATTGAAGTGCATTCCGTCGCGCGCGGCGCCACACCGGCCGCGCACGGACGGAATGTTTGTGTATCTGGGCGTCTTTAACCTCCCCTTGGAACCAACGAAGGAGCACCACACCATGAGCGGCAAGGTTGTTGCAGTGGCCGGCGCCACGGGCGTCGTCGGACGGGAAATGCTGCGGGTCCTTGAGGACCGGAACTTCCCCGTGAAGTCCATCAAACGCCTGGCGTCGGAGCGCTCCCTTGGCAAGACCCTGAAATACAAGGGCGAGGACATCCCCGTCGAGGTGCTGTCCGACGACTCGTTCAACGGCGTGGAGATCGCCCTGTTCAGCGCG
>JAKPUV010000273.1 GCA_029554925.1 Candidatus Hydrogenedentota bacterium
CGCCCACGGCGACCTGCGCCTGTTCTGGATCGCCGTGCTCTCGGAGCGCTGGGAGGACTCCCTGCTGCGCATGCGCGTGTCCTCAGACTACCAGGGCGACGGCCCGCCCGTGTGGCGGTGGCAGGACCTGCTGGTCATGGACCCGGGCGACGGCTTCGAGGCGGCCCTGAAGGAGGGGTTTGACGCCGTGACCGCGCGCCACGCGGACCCGACGCCGCAGATGAAGTGGCTGCTGAAGCGCGAGGGCCCGCGCATCCTGAAGGACGCGAAGAGCCTGAGTCTGCGCCAGCGCGGCTGGATGACCCGGTGCCGCCCGACGACGCTGGCGTCGGGGCGCGTGCTGCTGCCTCTGTACTCCGACGGGTATGTGGTCGGCCTGTGCGGCATCAGCGACGACGGCGGCGCGACCTGGCGGTCCTCGGCGGTCATGCCGGGCGCGGCACTTAACCAGCCGAGCCTGGTCCAGAAAAAGGACGGCACGGTGGTGGCGTACTTCCGCGAGGAGGACGACCTCCTGCACCGGATCCTGCGGAGCGAATCGCGCGACAACGGCGAGACGTGGACCGTGGCGGAGTACACGGAGCTGCCCAACCCCAACGCGAGCGTGGAGGTGCTGGGCCTGCGCGACGGGCGGTGGCTGCTGGCGTACAACGACACCGAACAGGAGCGCGAGAGCCTGGTCCTGTCCCTGTCCGACGACGAGGGCGCGACCTGGAAGGCGACCCGGCCCCTGGACCGCGCGGCGGGCGGCGCCTTCCACTACCCCTTCATGATCCAGACCGCCGACGGGCGGGTTCATGTGACGTACACCTATAATCCCCCCGGCGGCGCGGGCAAGACGATCAAGCACGCCGCCCTCGACCCGGACTGGGTGCTGGCGGGGGACAAGTAGGAGAGCGAAGAGACGGCCCCCCGGGCGCTTAACGAAAGGAGGCGGCATGGCGGGATTCGGGATGGTGGACCTGGCCGTGGTCGTGGCGTACTTCGCGGCCATGATCCTCGTGGGCGCGGGGTTCTCCCGGCGCGCGAAGGACACGGAGCAGTATTTCGTCGGCGGGCGCGCCTATCCGGGGTGGCTCATCGGCGTGTCGCTCTTCGGGGCGACGATCAGCTCCATCACCTTCATGGCCTATCCGGCGGACGCCTTCAAGACGGGCTATCTCCGGTATGTCATCTGCATCACCCTGCCGCTGGCGGCGGTCATCGCGTCGCGGCTCTTCGTGCCCTTCTTCCGGCGGGGAAAGATCACGTCGGTCTTCGAGTACCTCGAGAAGCGCTTCGGGCCGCGCACGCGCGTCTACGGCGCGTCTGTGTTCATCGTCGCCCAGTGCTTCCGCATCAGCCTCATCCAGTTCCTCGTGGCGCTGCTGGTGCACCGCATCACGGGCTGGAGCGTGCCCGTGTGCATCCTCGTGGGCGGCGTGGTCACGGCCTACTACACCGTGGCGGGGGGCATGGAGGCGGTCATCTGGACCGACTTCGTCCAGTCCGTCATCCTCACCGGCGGCGGCCTGCTCATCCTCGGCGTGGTGCTGTGGCGGCTGCCCGGCGGCCTGGGCCAGCTCTTCGAGGTGGCCTGGCGCGACGGCAAGTTCCTCATCACGGAGCCGGGGCCGGACGGCGCCCTGCGGTCCATCCCCTGGGGCTTCTCGCTGGAGCGCAAGACCGTCGCCATGCTGCTGGTCGTCGGGCTGTTCCAGTGGCTCGGCGAGTACACGGCGAACCAGGAGAACGTCCAGAAATACTGCGCCGCCCGGACGGCCCGCGACGCCCGGCACGCCCTCTGGCTGAGCTGCGCCTTCTGCGTGCCCACCTGGCTGTACTTCATGTTCGTGGGCACGGGCCTCTACGTGTTCTACCAGGTCTTCCCCGACCCCGCCGCCGCCGAGATGCTCGCGGGCACCCGCAAGGCCGACGAGATCCTGCCCCTTTTCGTGACCACCCAGCTCCCGGCGGGCACGGCGGGCATCGTCGCCGCCGCCGTCCTCGCCGCCGCCATGTCCAGCATGTCCTCCGCCATGAACTCCATCTCCGCCGTCGCCGTGACGGACATCTACCGGCGCCACCTCGCCCCCGCGCGCGACGAGCGGCACTACGTCGCCGTCGCGCGCGGCGTCACCCTCGCCGCGTCCCTGGTCATGGTCACGGGCGCGTGGGTCCTCTTCCGCGCCGACACGCTCACCCTTCAGGACCTGTGGACGGAAATCCAGGCCGTGGTCTCCGGCGGCGTGCTCGGCCTGTTCATGCTCGGGTTCCTCACCACCCGCGGCGACGGGCACGCCGTCGGCGCGGGCATCGTGTGCGCCGTCGTCTTCTCCCTGGGCACCTCCGCCGCCGCCCTCGGCTGGCTCGGGCCGCTCTCGGACACGGTGAGCGGCGCCTTCGACGGCTACTACACCGGCATCCTGGGGAACGGGGTGATGTTCGCGCTGGGCTACCTCCTCGCCCGGCTCCTCCCCAAGAGCGAAAAAGACCTGACCAACCTCACCGTGTGGACCCAGGACGGTGCCCCGCTCGACTGAGGGGGGGCGGACGCTATGGACAAGATGGACTGAATGGACAACATGGACAGCCTTCACACCGTCCATGCCGTCCATTCAGTCCATATCGTCCATTCTTCGTTCGCCAGAAGGCGGTGCCCTTCGCCCTGCCCGCCTAGTTGCAGGTCTCGTGGCTGAAGGTCAGGGGGTTGTCCATCACCTCGGGGCGGGCGCCCAGGCCCATCTGCAGAAGCAGGTCGCACTGGTACACGTCGTAGAGCCCGAAGAAGCCGGGGGCGTAGGCCTCCAGGAACTTCGCCTCCTGGTACAGCGACATGGCCTTGAGCAGCCCGGGCACGTCGCTGATCCGGCCGGCGCCCAGTTTCTGCGCCATGGACGAGAAGAACTGCGACCGCTCATAGACGCTCATGGGGCGCAGGTAGTTCTCCAGCGACACCTGGAGGGGCGTCAGGTTCACCTCCACCTCCTCCACGGCGTAGTCAAC
>JAKPUV010000322.1 GCA_029554925.1 Candidatus Hydrogenedentota bacterium
AAACCGGGGGCCGTGGGCATCCGGGCGGGACGCGACGGACGGGGGGAATGGCGGGCGTCGCTGCCGCCCTGCGCGCCGGGGCGGGACTACCTCTTCTCCGGATATTTCTACCGTGATTACTGGGAAAACGGCGTCTATGCGAAAGTCGGCGCCTGGGGGCAGGAGATCAAACTCGACAGTCATTTGCAGTCCAAAAGGTGGCAACTGCTCCGGGGCTATGTAACCTGTCCCGGCGACGAATTGAAGGCGGCGGCCGGGGAGGCTCCCGCGGCCGGCGGCCGGGGCGGTGAAGAGCCTGCCGCCACAATGCCGAATGAAGGCGGCGGTTATTTCGTCTTTGCCAGCGATCAGGCGGGAAAGAACTTCTGGATGACCCGGCCGGTCCTGACGCCGGTTGCGTCCGCTACGGCCACCGCCGCCCGGAACGATTCCCACGCCAAAGGGATCGACAGCGCCGGTTATGCCGTCACGGCGGGAAAATCTGGTCCGTTCGGCGGTGAGGTCCCAGGCGCCGCCTCGGGAGATGCCCGCTCCGGACTGGCAAGGAGTGATGGGGAAGCGGTTATTGTCGCCGTTGCCAAAGACCTGCCGGTGGCTGCGGCGGGCCAGGCGACTAAAGAAATCGGCGCCGCCGCCCGGCAGGCAAACGTGAGTGGCGCCTCCGCCTCCGTACCGGCGGGGCTCTACGAAGACTTCTTTCCCATCGGCGTTTACGGTGCCGGGAAGGAAGACCTGGCGCAGCTCCGCCGCCTCGGCCTCAACACCGTGGTCATCGGCGGGCGCGGCCCAGCCCTGCGGAACGCCGTGGCGGCCTGCCACGCGGCGAATTTCCGGTACGTCCTCGCCACGCCCCACGATCCCGATGAACTGCGGCCGTTCCTGGACGAAATCGCCGGCCACGTCCGTCCCGGCTACCTGGCTTTCTATGTCAACGACGAGCCGGAGATCCGCTCCGCCCCCGTCAATGCCGCCGAAGACGTCCAGCGGCTGCTGAAGGATCGTT
>JAKPUV010000383.1 GCA_029554925.1 Candidatus Hydrogenedentota bacterium
GGCCTTCATGGCTGACTGGAACCGGCCCGCGCCCGTGTTCGGGACAATGGTTCCCGACACGGCGAATCCGGCAACCAGCGACATGAGCCAGGTGGAGCGGCGCTGGCCCACGGAGCGCCGCGCGGTCATGTTCGTCAGCAAATACGACACGGCGGCCGGCGAGGCCAACCGCCCCGAGATGATCCTGACCTGGGACGCCGAGGACGGCCTCGTCAACGGCACCTATATCGCCTATGTGGGCACCTTCGTGCCCGGCATGGCCGGCCAGCTGGACCGCCTCCAGAAGTTTTTCATCGGGCCTGAAGCCATCTCCGCAGACGGCGCCGCCGCCCTCGGGGGGGATGTGTACAGCGAGCCGCCCCTGCCGCTCGACAGCACCGGCTCCGTGCTCGAGCCCCGGCTGGCCGGGCTCCTGGCGCTCGACGCGAACCGGGACCTGGGCACGGCGGACCGCTTCGACCCGCTGCTCGCGCTGGAGTTCGTCACCGACCGCACCACGGCCTCCCGCGTGGCGCCGCCGCAGCCGCCATCTACCGAAACCCTCACCCCCGAGGAGCGCGAGCGCATCCGCCTGGGCGCCCTGCCCCACCCGCGGGACTGGTACCCCCCCGACCCCATCGTCGGCAGCGTGCCCTCCGGCGTGGCCTACCGCGCCGACGGCGACGGCATGATCCTCTACAGCCACGACGCGTCCATGGCCTGGCGGCCCCGCCTCGTCCGCGTCACGGACAACTTCCTCGCCCTGCGCGTGCGCAACCTGGGCCGCCCCGACCAGGTCGCCTGCATCACCTGCGTCGTCCTCACCCCCGCCCCGCGCACCTACGGCCGCCTCAACGTCAACACCGCCGAAACGGGCCAGTACGAGGTGGGGGAAACCAACCCTGTCCCCTACCTCTTCAACCCGCTCCTCGGCCTCCCCGGCATCGTCAAGGCCTACGACACGATGACGGACGTGACCGCCACCGGCGCGCCGCGGTTTGCCGACGCCCTCGACCTGCCGTCGCTGCTCGACCTCCAGACGCGAGGCATAGACCTGCCGCCCCTGGGCTTCACGCCCAACCCCGCCCTGGCCAACCCGCTGGTCAACCAGCTCGACCCCGACCCCGATGCCGACTCTTCTTGGGGCGCTGGTCACGAGGGCGTGGCCTCGCTGCGGCTGATGTCGCTGCTCGTGTCCCAGCGCCCGCACCACCCGGATGGCCGGTATTTCACAGAATTGGCATCCCTCGTTGCGGGGGCCGGAGAGGATGGTATACTTGGTAATGAAGACGGCGTGCTTCCGGTCCGGCCGTTGAGCAATTACCGGCACGCGGAGCCCCGCTTCGACGAAGTTTACCAACGGTTTGCGGGAATGGCGAATCTGGTGGAAACCCGGTCGGACATGTTCGAGATTCTGGTGACGGTGCAGGAGGGGAACATTTCCGACCTGGACGGCGACGGTCGTCTGGACTACCGTGGCCGGATGAATGCCGAGGAGTTTGTGCAGACCGCCGAATCCTCCGGCAGGGCCATTTACGAGCGCCGCGCCCGCAAAGACGCGTCCGAAGAGGCGGCGGGGGTCCGCTGATCGGCGCGTGAACGGCACACAAGGAGGATGGACGGATGATGCGGAGGTCGTGTGTCTTTTTTGCCGCCCTGGCGGTGGTGGCCGCGGCGGGCGCCGGCGCGGTCGTGGTCAACGAGGGCGAGGACCTCGCCGCGGCGATTAACGGCGCGGCGGCGGGCGAGGTCATCCAGCTCAAGAGCACCAGCGGCACCGGCGCGGCGTGGCCCCTTTCCGCGCCCGTGACCGTCATCCGGGACCTCACCATCGAGGGCGAGTCCGGGCTGCTGCCGGTCCGCAGCATCATCGAGGGCAACAGCGCCGCGGGCACCTGCCCCGGCAACGTGGTCCAGAACGGCGACTTCGAGGCGGGCGTGACCTCCTCGTGGCTCACCAACCCGCCGGCCCCGCCGGTCATCGTGCAGGATCCGGCCCGGGCGGCCGCCGGCGACTGGCTGGCCCAGCTCACGCTGGACCCCTGCGCCACGCCGACGGGGCTCGCGCCCGACCAGGTGGAGCTGCGCTACTCCGTCGCCACGCCCGTGCCCTCGGTCACCCTGGGCGCCCCCGAGTCCGTGCGCTGGAGCACCCTCGGCGTGCTGGTCAGCGCCTCCACGGCGCTCAATGTGTGGCTGAAAATCCACATTGCCGCGCCGGGCGGCGAGGTGCTCACCTTCACCCTCACCGACGGGCTCGGCATCGACCACACGCAGACCCTTGACGGGTCCGGGCTGGCCGCCGCGAGCGCCGGCGACGCGTGGAAGCGCTACGAGGTGCCGTTGAGCGCCTTCTCGCTGGGGCCGGGCGACATGGTCACCGGCCTGACCATCGAGGCCGTGTTTCCGCCGAAGCCGGACCCCACGGCCGTGCTGATCGGCGCGGTGCAGTTTTCCGACGCCTTTCTTCCGCTGCCGGACATCGGCCAGTTGGAGTTCGCCCTGGCCAGCATCACCGGCGGGCCCTATTCGCTGGTGGACCTGATCACACCCGAGTACGGCAACCCCCAGGCGGTGCGGCTGGGCGGCCTCACCGACCCCTCCCTGCGCTTCAGCGTGCGGGCGGAGAGCCCCCAGCCCGGCGACAAAATCGAGCTCAATGTGGACTTCATGGAGCCCCCCGAGTGGGCCGCCACCGCCGAGTCCCTCACGGGGGCCAACTGCCAGAGCTTCACGCTGCCCCTGGCCCCCGGGCCGTCGGTCATGCCCGCCTTCCGCGCCGTGATCCAGCCGCCCGCCGTGGCCGCCGGCCCCGTCACGCGCTTCATCATCGACGACATGAGCCTCTCCGTCCTGAGCGACTGGATGCTCACCCAGGTGGCCAACGCCAGCCTCATCGTCGCGGGCGACATGGAGAATGTCGGCACGGCGGCGGGCAATTGGTCCTACGTCACGCCCTGCAAGTCCGTCGGCCCGCCCCTCACGGCGGCCCAGTTCACCGGACCCGGCTGCGGCCCGTCGGCCAGCGCCCTGCTCCTCACCCGCGAGACCGACACTCCGTCGTTGGTGGACCTCCGGCAGGCCGTTACCTTCCCCGCGTCGGGCGACGAGATCCGCTTCAAGCTCCGGGTCGGCCAGCCCGGCGGCGCCGACAGCACCTTCACCTTTGACGTGGACGGGACGGTGCTCCACACCGCCGAGTCCAGTGACACGGCCCTCGCCGCCGGCTGGACCGATGTCATCGTGCCCTATCCCGCGGCCTGGCACAACACCACCAAAACCCTGCGCTTCAGCGCCGAACTCACCGGCGGGGTCGCCCCGCCGAGTTTCCTCATCGACGACGTGTGCGTGGGCCTGCCCCCGGCGGGGCCCGTGCTCACCGTGGCCAACACCGCGAGTCTCCGCCTGGAAAACCTGATGGTGTCCAACGGCACCACGGGCGTCACCGTGACCGATACTGCAAGCCTTGAGTTTGTCCGCTGTGCCGTCCAGAGCGTTTCCGGGGCCGGGCTCTACTTCTCCAGTTCCGGCACCGGCTACGCGTCCAGCAGCTTCTTCAGCGGCTGCGGCGGCCCGGCGGTCCTCTCCGACAGCACCGGCACCGTCACGGTCTACCAGTGCACCGCGCGGAGCAACCTCGGGGGGGTGCAGGCAAACGCGGGGAACATCAACCTGGCGGTCAGCCTGCTCGACACGGGCGACGCCGGCGGGCAGGTGCACACCTGGCTCAACCTGATCCGCAGCGATGTTTTCCCGGCCGGACTCGAACAGCCCGGCTTTGAGAACCTCGACCCCGCTACGCCGGTGAACTTCGCGGGCACCCCGTGGGGCGGCAAGCTGGACGCGCTGAACCCCGTCCTCTCGGGCCACACCATCACGGCCGGCGACCCGGTGCTGAGCCTGTTGCCCGCCGCCGCGGACCGCGCCTACGACTTCGACGGCGACGAGCGCCCCTCCCTGGAGGGCGAGCAGATTCAGGTGGGCGCGGACCAGGAGGGCGGCACGGTCGGCGCGCCCGTCTGGCTCTCGTGCAGCGTCACCCCCGACGTGGTGGGGCGCGGCGAGCCCGTTACCATCACCGTGGTCACGCAGGGGATGGACCTGGGCATCGCCTCCCTGCGGATCGTGCCCGAGGAGCCCCTGGCGGGCATGACCGAGCTTCCGGACGCCTACATCCCCACGCAGTGCTATGAGATCCCCCTGGCGGGCGGCATGACGGACGCCAACACGGCCACGGTCACCGTCTCCTTCGCCGAGCCCTGCGACCGGCGTTCCGTCATGAACACCCCGCTGTGCGCCGAGGGGATCAACCGCATCTACCTCAACGACGGCACCGACAACACCAACCCGGTGCT
>JAKPUV010000399.1 GCA_029554925.1 Candidatus Hydrogenedentota bacterium
GCGCGACGGCCGCGAATGGCGCGTCCTCTGCGACGGCGACCCGGAGGCCCTCGCCGCCGCCGTCCGCGCCGCGGGCGGCGAAATCCTCGAAACCGCCCCCGCCACCCTTGAGGCCGTCTTCGTCGCCCGCGTCGGCGCGTAGGGAAGGGAACGCATCGTGGTGGGTAACACGAAAATGCGCGCCCTCCTCTGGGAGGAGGCGCGGGTTGCGGGCAGCATCGCGGCGGCCATGCTTGCCGTTGGGGTTGTCGCGCTGGTGCCCCTCCGTCTTTCGTACATTGGGCAGCACAACCTCTGGCACCATGTGGGGGAGCATGTGCGGGCCGTGGTTGTTCTCGTGCCGGCCCTGACGGCGCTGCTGCTGGTGCTGGGCATGGGGAACTCCGGACAGATGCGGGCGGGCGGCTTTCCCCGCCGGCTGCTGCGGCTGCCGGTGCGCACGCGCACGCTGGTCACCCTGGCACTGGTTTCCCGGACGGCTCTCCTGCTCCTCATGTCTCCCCTGCTCGTGCTGTGCGCGAACCTCCTGTTTGGCCAACGGCTGGATTACTCCCCCGCCCTTCTTGTGGCGGCGGGGTATCTCGTCATCCAACTGGCCGACTGGCTGCGCCCCGTCGCGCCGATGCTCGGCGTGGCCGCCGTGGCCGCCATTGCGGCACTAGCCGGGCTGCTGCCGCAGGCTGACGCCCAGTCCCTGGGTGTCGCGGGAAGCGCCCTGCCGTGGACCGCGCTGGCAGCGGGGGGGACGGTGCTGGCCGGGGCGGTGTGGGGGCTGGGGCTTTGGGTGGTGGACCTCCACCGCCACGGCGAAACGGTCCGCTGGCTGGCCCTGCCGCGCTGGCGGGAGCCCTGGGAGGGGCACTGGACCCCAAAGGCCACCCCCTTCAAATCCCCCTTCGCCGCCCTGTTCTGGTTCGAGATGCGCCGCACAAGCCTCTTTCTGCCCCTGACGACGGTTCTTTTCTGGGTACTTGGGGCCGCCCTTATTGCCGGGCTTCAGTGGTGGACGGGGGACGAGAACCTCATGCTCACGCCCCCCCAGGCCAAAGAAATCCTCTTCCAGATGCTGTCTTTCGCGGCGCTGATGCTGGCCGCCTTCTCGTGGCAGATGCTTTTCCATCGTCCTGATCGCGGTTCCTGGGAAAAGCGCCGGTTCGCTGGTCCCTCACCGGTAGTACCCGTGCCCCCCGGCGCGCTGGGATCGGCGCGCCTCGCTGTGGCCGCCATTAATCTGACCCTGGCTTTGGGAGTCGCCTGGACGGCACAGGTCGTCCACTTCGTGTTCATGGACGGGGGCTTCTACGGGGACATGCTGACGCGGGGGCTGGCCGAAGGCACCGTGAATCTCCGCGAGGCGGTGATTGTGCTGCTGGGGCCCGGGCTGGTGGTGGCGGGAAGCTGCTGGGCGCTCATGACCACCCCCTATGGGATCATGGGCCTTCTTTTCATGGCCCAGCATCTCATCCTGATGTTTGCGCCGGAGCATGCATGGGTCCCCATCCTGATCCTTACCCTTTTCGCCCTCCAGTTCCCTGCGGTCTTCCTCGCCGGCGCCTGGGAGGGACACTACTCCCGACGGACGACCGTGGGTGTGATGGCCTTCTGGGTGTTGATGTCGGTCGCCCTTTATCCGTTTTCCAAGGGGCTGCCGGAGGCACAGGTCGTGAACGCCCTTCTTTGTCTGGGAGTTTCAGGGGCTCTGGCGGCCTGCTGGCCGTCCAGTCTTGCGCGGACGTGGGCAATCGGGAAGCACGGCACGCCTCTTCTTTACCGGTTCGAACGCCCGGCCCACGGACACCGTAAAGCAACCCCCACCATCCCGCGCGGGCTTGCGGTGGCGGCGGTGGCGGCCCTGTGTCTCGCCGCCTGGCTGCGCTGGCCCTTTGAGCCCGCGTGGAGGCGGGATTTCCGCGCCCAGGGGCTTCCGGTGACCCTGGAGGAGTTCGAGGCCGCCTATCCGCCCGTGCCCAAGGCGGAAAACCTAGCGGACCGCCTCCTGGACGCCGCAAAAGCGGCGGAGGAAATGGAGGAGGCTTGGGTGCGCAGCCTGCCGGAATACGGCGATCCGGGGTGGAATCCGCGGGACAGGCAGCTCATCCGGGGGAAGATTTTGGTGGAGCGGCGCGAAAAGGTGCCGGCCGACGCCCTGGCGATGACGGCCGCCTACCACGAAAACGTCGGCAGGCATGTGTCCGCGATGGTGCATGAGGCGGTGACCTCCGGACTGACCGGGAGCCGGTATTCGCTGAGCTTTCGGAGAGGGTGGGGTCGAGACAGCAGGGACCCTTTCTCCCCTCTTCTCGAGCTGTACCAGATCCAGTCGCTGGAGGCGTTCCTGGCGGTGATGGAGGGGCGCAACCAGGACGCCGTCACCGCACTGACCGACATCCTCGCCATGGCGGACTCCGCGCGGCAGGAGCCTTTCTGTCTCTCCCAGATAATTCGCAGCGACCTTGTGGGGTGGGCGGCAAGCAACGCGCAACGGCTGCTCAACCGGACGGTGTTGGGCGAGGAGGAGCTCGTCCGCCTGCAAACAGCCCTTTCCCGCGCGCTGCCCCCCGAAACGGAAGGACCGTTCACGGAAACGGCCTTCTACACGGAAACGGTGCTGGGGCTGGACGAGTGGGAGAGGTATCTTGGATTGCTTAGTGTCACGGATCAGCTTGTCATTCTTGATCACTTCAGGAGATGCCGTGACCACGCCCAAAAGGCGCTGGAGCGCCGGGCGCTGCCCGGTTTTCCCAAGTTGGAATACCCCGGCAGTTTCTTGCTGCGGACATCGTTCCTCCCGATCTTCGTGTCCGGCCCTCTCCTTTCCAATTCCTATGAGAGGGAGTTCAGTTGCCGTATCTGGGTGAGCCTGGCCCGCACCGCACTGGCCGTGGAGCGGTTCCGGGGCGCCCAGGGGCGCCTGCCGGAACGGCTGGAGGATCTGGTGCCCGAATGGCTGGACGAGGTGCCCGCCGACTATTGGAACGACGGCAAGCCCCTGTCCTACCGCGTGCGGGAGGACGGGGAGTTTGTGGTGTATTCCTACGGCGAGAACCGAAGGGACAACGGCGGCGTCGAGGTGGACACGAACTGGCGCCGGGATGGCGACATGACCTTCACCGTCGCGCCGCCGGAGGCGCGGGCGGAACTGCGTATGCCCGCAGTGGAAAGCGTGGAATCATGAGCATCGGGAGGGCGGAGCGATGAACCCAAAAACACGGGCGCTGGTGTGGGAGGAGCTTCGGGTGGGCGGGGCGATTGCCGGGATGTGCCTGGCGGGCGGGGTGTTTTGTCTGGCGTTTTCACGTTTTCACGTGCGCCTGTCACACAGTAGCTGGATGGCCCTTTATGAGCCGGTGATGGGGGTGGCGGTGCTGGGCGCGCCGGCGCTGTGCGCGCTGCTGCTGGTGCTGAGCCTGGGGAATTCCGGGCACTTGGCGGGGGGCTTCTCGCGGCGGGTGATGCGGCTGCCGGTGTCCACGCGGCAGGCGGTGGCGGTGGCGCTGTTCTCGCGTCTTGCGGCGGTGGCGCTGCTCACGGTCGTGCTGGTTCTCTGCGCCGCCGCGCTGGGCATGCACCCCCTGGCACCCAGGGACGCGGAGGCCACCGCCACCCGCGGACTGGCGCGGGCCGTTGCGGTGCTGGGAATGTTCTACCTGGTGGTGCAGGTCCTCGACTGGCTGCGCCGGATCCGGCCGCTGGTTGCCGGGATGCTGCTGGCGCTGGCGGCGGCGCTGCCGCTGTTCCCGCAGGTCCGCGCGGTCCTTTACGCCCTGATGAAAGGGGACGGCGCCCTGCCCGCCCCGGCGCTGCTGGCCCTGCTGGCGGCCGGCGCGGGGACGGCCTACGTCGCCGGGGTGGCGCTGGTGGGCCGGGACCGCTGCGGCGACAGCTTCTCCGACCGGGTGCTGCCCCGCCTGCGGGCGCTCCTGCCCGAGCGGCGGTGGCGCGAACGCGCCCCCTTTGCCTCCCCGGCCTCGGCGCTGCTCTGGGGGGAACTGCGTGCTGCGGGATGGCGCATGCCGAAGATGACGGCCCTCTACATGGCCCTCTACCTGGTCTGCCGCGCCGGATACGTATTGCTCTACGGAAGGCCCGCCGTTCCGCAATCCTATGAAGTGGCATTGCGGCTTCCCTCCTCGGACACGGCCCATCTGTTTCTCTACATGCCGCTCTTCGCGGTGACGGCGGCCGCCGTCACATGGAACCTCTCGAACATGTGGCGCACCCGCCCGCGCCGCCGGACGGGGCGCGCGGAGTTTGGGCTGCGCCTGCCCGCGCCCCGGGGCGCGGTGGCGCGCGCGCGGCTGGCGGCGGCGCTGGTGAACGCGGCGGCGGCTGCATTGCTGGCCTGGGCGCTCCACACGGCGCATTTCCTGCTCGCGGACGGCGCGCTGGTCCCCCGCATGATGGCGGAGGCGCACGCGGCGGGCGGGGCGAGCCTCCGCGAGATCGCGCCGGTGCTCTTCGGCCCCCTCATCGTGCTGACGGGGTTCGCGTGGCTCGTCATGCACCTCTCCCTGCGCATGCTGCTGCCCTATGCCCTGGTGCTGTTCCTGCTGGACACGCTCCTGAAAAAGGGCCTGAAGCTCACGGCGCGGCTTTTTCCGGAAGTGGACCCGCTCGTGTATGTCTTCCGTCCGAACTGGGAGGTGGACACGGTCTTCTTCGTGTCCGTGGTGCCCGCCATGGTTCTGTGCGGCTGGTGGGTGCGGCGCATCCGCGCGCGCGAGGGCGGTTCCATCCTCCTGCTGTGGCTCGCCGGGGCCGCGCTCCTCTATCCCTTCTCAACGGGATACTTGGGCACCCCCCCGGATGATCTCGCCGTGTCCGCCCTGCTCCTGTCCGCCCTGGCCGTGCTGCCCTGGCCCTGGCTGCTCCTGACGGCGGACGGCGGCGGGCTGTTCACGCGCGTTCCGCCCAGCGATGCGGCGCAGCATGCCCGCTTCGCCGCGGCCGTGCCACGCCGACGCCGCCTGGCGCAGGCGCTGTGCCTACTCCTGCTGGCGGGGGTGCTGGCGTGGATGCGCTGGCCCGCCGAACCGTCCTGGAAGGCCGTCTACCGGGAACGGGGCCTCCCCACCAGCCTCCAGGAATTGAACACCCGGTATGCGCACGTGCCCCCGGCGGAGAACCTCGCCCGGCTCTACGAGGCGGCGGGCAGGCGGCTAAAAGAGGCGGAGAAGAACCACCTCCCCTACCAACCCGAGGCCAACAAACACTTGCCCGTTGTCGGATCGGCTTCCTGGACGGCGAGACGAGGAAAAATGACCGACGAAATGACGGCGGCGACGCGGGATTATTGGGAAAAGGTGGGTAAGGATGCCGCCGCCGAGGCCCACGCCGCAGCGCGCTCGGGCCTCACCCGAAGCCGGTACTCCGTGAATCTAACCAGTGGGTTCGATGTGCCCGTTCCGCACCTCCAACCCCTGAGAAATCTTGCGCACGTGCTGTCCCTGGAGGCGCTGCTGGCGGCGCTGGAAAACCGGCCCGGGGACGCGGTGGACGCGGTGGTGGACATTCTTCCGGCAGCCGCGTCCTTGGCCGACGAGCCGTTTGCCATAAGCCAGTTGTATCGGATGTCCATCCTTTCATCTCTGGCCCCCGCTGTGGAGAACGTTCTCAACCGGACGGTCCTCTCCGAGCCGGAACTTGCGCGACTTCAGACGGACCTGGGGAACGCCTTTCTCCCCGGGAAAGGCAGCCCCTCTCTTTACACGGCCCTGGTGGGGGAAGGCACCATGCTTCTGTCCTCCTGGTGGCGCGAGATGACCCTCTCCGGCCTGGCCACCCGTCCGTTCGCGCACTCTCGGAAGCTGGACCCCGTGCGTTATGCCCTGCACCACGGCCAGCTCTTCGCGATGGACCTGGCCGGAATGTCGGACGGAAGCAACCTGCTGGCATTCTGGCGTCTTGAGGAACTGCTCGCGCTCGCCGCAGCCGGACAGGAAAACCGTGTCAGCAAGACGCCCCCCCCCGAGATCACCTCGTCCGTGACAAACATGCGCCTGTACCCGGCATCAAGAATCACCCCTTCCTACGACCGCGCAACTCCGGTGGAGGATCGCTCACGCACCTGGGTGAGTCTGGCCCGCACCGGTCTAGCCGTGGAGCGGTTCAGGGGCGCCCAGGGCCGCCTGCCGGAACGGCTGGAGGAACTGGTGCCCGAATGGCTGGAAGAGATGCCCGCCGACCCGTGGAACGACGGCAAGCCCCTGTCCTACCGCGTGCGGGAGGACGGGGAATTCGTGGTCTACTCCTATGGCCAGGACCGGGAGGATGACGACGGGGTTGAGGTAAAGGATTGGTGGCGGGAGGGCGACATGACCTTCACCGTCGCGCCGCCAGAGGCGCGGGCGGAACTGCGGGTGCCCGCCGCCGCGGAGGCGGCTTCATGAACCACGGGAGGTGTGAGCGATGAACCCCAAGATACGTGCGTTGATGTGGGAGGAGCTGCGGGCGGGCGGGGCGATTGCCGCGGTGAGCCTGGCCAGCGGGATGCTCTGCGTGGCGGTGGCGCGGGTGCATGTGCAGATAACGGTGATGAACGCGAAGAGCGCGGCGGACGCGATGCGCCTGTTCGCCGGGTTCATGTCGGACTTCGCGGGGATTCTGCGCGTGTTCACGCTGGGCGTGCCGGCGATGTGCGCGCTGCTGCTGATTTTCAGCGTGGGCAACTCGGGCCACCTGTCGGGCGGGTTTTCCCGGCGGGTGCTGCACCTGCCGGTGACGACGCATTCGGCGGTGGCGGTGTCGCTGTTCCTGCGGCTGGCGGGGGTGATGCTGCTGACGGTGGCGCTGATGCTGTTCGCGGCGCTGCTGGGCTTTCCGATGTCCGCGCCGGTGGACCCGGAGCTGCTGGGGCATGCGGCGCGCGGCAGTGCGCGGATGCGCGCGGCGGTGCCGACCCCCCTCCGTCTGTCGGCGAGCCCCGCCGAAGCCCTGCCGTGGTTTTTCGCGCAGGCCACGGCGCGGCCGTGGTCGTCGGTGCTGCTGCTGGGGCTGTTCTATCTGGCGGTGCAGCTCTTTGACTGGCTGCGCAAGATGAGCCTGCCCGTGGCGGCGGCGGCCTTCGTGACCCTGTTCGCCCTGCCGTTCAACCCCACGGCGATGGTCTGGCTGGCCGCCCACGCGGGCGTGCCCGGCAGGGGAATGCCCCCCGCCTTCGCGCTGTTCTTCCTCGCCGCCGTGGCGGTGTCCTATCTGGCGGGGTGGGGGATGGTGCGGCAGTACCGCTGCGGCGAGGGGTTCCCGGGGTACATCCTGCCGCGTCTGCGGGACTATGTCCCCGAC
>JAKPUV010000401.1 GCA_029554925.1 Candidatus Hydrogenedentota bacterium
GCGGCAAGCAGCGCCCCTACGGGCGGTGATTCCAGTGTTTTCGCATATGCCCGGAGTCGAGGGGCCTCCGCTTTCGCGGGAGTGGCGGAGGGGCGGGGGGCGAGGAAGGGGCGGGGGGGGGGGAGGAGGGGGCGCAAGGGATCGCATGGGGCGTGGTTTGCCTCCGCCTGCCGGACACATTCCCCGTTCGCCCCGGTAATTGTGGTACAACATGGCAGTGGCGTTACGGGGCCCTTCGGGCCCAAGGAGGTTGCTGTGAAGCGTTCCATGAGAGCGAATCTGCGCGGGTGGGGCATGGCGCTGGTGCTGGCGGCGGCACCGCTGGCGCTGACGGGCTGTTTTGACGTCAACCCGCCGGGTCCGACGGACCTGTCGGCGGTGGAGAAGCAGATTTTCGACGCGATCAACAGCATCCGCCAGGCGAACGGCCTGTACGCGCTGACGACACAGGCCGGGCTGGGCGGGGTGGCGCGGGCGCACAGCGAGGACATGCTGGCGCGGGACTACCTCAGCCACGTGAACCCCGAGGGGAAGAATCCGGGCGACCGGATCGCGGCGGCGGGGATCGCCGTGACCTCGTGGGGCGAGAACATCGCCTTCTCACAGGGGCTGACGGACCCGGTGGACGCAGTCGTGCAGGGATGGATGGACAGCCCGGGGCACCGGGAGAACATCCTGCGCACGACGTTTACACACACGGGCGTGGGCGTCGCGCAGTCCGGCGACACCTTCTACTTCACCCAGGTCTTCGCGGCCCTGCCGGCGGCCAAGAGCGCCCCGGAGCCTTCCCGGGGCTGGCTGGATGCCCTGCGAGCGCTCATTTTCCCCGGCGGGTGACGCTCAGTCCACGCGGAGCACGAGGCACTTGAGGTAGGCCGTCTCGGGCATGGCCAGGAGCACGGGGTGGTCGGGTGACGCGCCGCGCAGTTCCAACAGGCGCGCGGTGCGCCCCGCGCCGACGATGGCGCGCTTCACGGCCTCCAGGAACATGGACTCGTCCACGAAGTGGGAGCAGGACGAGGTCACGAGGAAGCCGCCCTCGGGGGCGATGCGGGCGGCGGCGGCGGCGTTGAGGGCCTGGTAGCGGCCGAGGGCCTTGGCCGCCTGGGCGCGGGTTTTGGCGAAGGCGGGCGGGTCCAGGATGACCACGTCGTAGGCGTCGCCCCCGGCCAGTGTCTTCTCCACGTCGCCGCAGAGCACGGCGCACTTGTCCGCGACGCCGTTCAGTTCGAGATTCCGCTGCGCCTGCTCCACGGCGGCGGCGGAGCTGTCCACGGCGGTGACGGCCGCCGCGCCGCCGAGGGCGGCATGGCAGGACCAGAAGCCGTGGTAGCAGTGGCCGTCGAAGACGCGGGCATCTCGGGCGAGCTCGCGCACCACGGGCCAGTTGCGGCGCTGGTCGAGGAAGAGCCCGGTCTTCTGCGACGCGCCGAGGCGCAGTTCGGCGCGCACACCGTCAATCTCCAGCTCCAGCGCCTCGGGCAGGTCCCCGAAACGGCGCACCACGCCGCCCAGCTCGAAGTGCACGGCGGCCACCTCCCCCACGGCCATCAGGCAGTCCGCGATGAGCTGGGACCGGTCGAAATAGAACTGGGACGAGGCGCGGGCCACCGCCACGGCGCCGTAGCGGTCCACCACCAGCCCGGGCAGGCCGTCGCTGTCGCCGTAGACCCACCGGAAAACGTCCGACCCGGCGAAGAGCCGCCGCCGCAGCGCGAGGGCCGCCGCCAGCCGCCGGGTGAAGAAGGCCGTGTCCGGATCGTCGGCGTGGCGGCTGAAGACGCGCACGGCGATGCCGCCGTCGGCCTGGTAGAAGCCGCGCCCCACAAAGCGGCCGTTGTGGGCGAGCACGTCCACCACCTGGCCGTCGGCCAGGCCGTCGGGGATCGCGGCGAACTCGTTGCGGTAGGCCCAGCAGTGGCCGCGGAGGATGCGGCGCTCCTCCTTGGCGTTGAGGGTGGCGGCGGGGGTGTCGTTCGGCATCGTCGGGTCTCCATGAAAAGGCGCGGGGCGGTCCGCCAACTGCGGATCCGCCGCCGCGCCGGGATCTTCGTGTCAGTGCGGGGTCAGCCGCGCTTGGAAAGGACTTCGGCCTCGTAGTTCAGGATGTCGGCCATCCAGGCGCCGCCCGCGGGCACGCCCTGGCGGACGCAGTACTGGTCCCACACGGCGCCGAAGGGCAGGGCCTTCAGCTCCTCCAGCAGGGCGAGGCGCTCGCCGTAGCGGCCCTCGGCCTCCAGCTGCTTGAGGGTGTCCGTGGGCTCCAGCAGCGCGATGAGCAGCGCCCGGACCATCACACGGGTGCCCGTGACCCACGCCGCGATGCGGTTGATGCTCGCGTCGAAGTAGTCCAGCCCGATGTGGACGCGGGACTCGAAGTTGTTGCGGACGATCTCCTCGGCGATGGCGCGGATTTCGTCGCTCAGGACGATGACATGGTCGCTGTCCCAGCGGACGCCGCGGCTGACATGGAGCAGCACCTCGTCGAGGTAGAGCAGCACGGAGCTGAGCTTGTCCGAGATGACCTCCGTCGGGTGGAAGTGCCCCGCGTCGAGGCAGAGGAGCAGGTTGTTGCGGACGGCGTAGCCGAGGTAGAACTCGTGGGAGCCGATGACGCAGCTTTCGGAGCCGATGCCGAAGAGTTTCGACTCGACGGCGTCCAGGTTGTGCGCCCGGTCCACGGGCGCGGCGAAGACCGCGTCCAGCGCCTCGCGCAGGATCTCGCGCGAGCGGTAGCGGTTCACGGGGATGTCCTTGAACCCGTCCGGGATCCAGAGATTCGTGACACATGGGGTGCCGAGGGCCTTGCCGATGGCCGCGCCGATGACCCGGCTGGCGGCGCAGTGGTCAATCCAGAACTTCCGCACGGCGGGATCGTAGTGCGACAGGGTGAACCCGTCGTCGGCCAGCGGGTGGCCGAAGCACGAGGGGTTGAAGTCCATGCCCAGGCCCAGGGACTTCGCCCAGTCAATCCAGCCCTGGAAATGCTCCGGCTGGAGGGCGTCACGGTCCACCTTCTTCCCGCCCGTCTCGGCGTACATGGCATGGACGTTGAACCGGTGCTTCCCGGGGATCAGGCCGAGGGCCTTCTCCGCGTCCGCGCGGAGCTGTTCGGGCGTGCGGGCCTTGCCGGGGTAGTTCCCCGTGGCCTGGATGCCCCCGCCGGACGCGGCGGACAGGTTCTCAAACCCGCCCACGTCGTCCCCCTGCCAGCAGTGCAGGGAAATGGGGATCTTCGCGAGGCGGGCCATGGCCGCCTCCGTGTCCACGCCGAGGGCGGCATACCGTTCGCGGGCGAGGTCATACGCGCCCTGAATCTGCTTTTCGCTGGGGGAGACAAACATGGCTGACCCTTTCCTTGGTGATGCGTCCCGTCTTTGCGGGGCCGCGGATGCCCAAAAGCCTATTGTATGTGCCGGAGGCGCGCCGAGGCAATTTCCCCCTGGGCGGCGGGGGAGGGGGAGCATGAACATGGATGGACAGGATAAACAGGATTTGTTCTTATCCTGCCCATCCTGTCCATCCATGTAAAAAACGGTCTTGCGTTCCGCCGGGTCCGCTACAGGGTCCACCCCTCGCGGTAGGCCTTGTGGACGAACTTGGTGGCCTTTTCGTTGTCCTTGAAGGTCATGGAGGCGGCGTCCCAGTGGAGTTTCACGCCGGGGGTGCGCTTGGCGACGTTGCCCAGCAGGCACATCTCGGTGAGGGGGCCGGCGTAGTCGAAGCCGGCGCAGGCGGGGCGGTCCTCCTTGACGGCGTTGATCCACTCCTGCTCGTGGGAGCCCTTCACGCGGGGGATGCTCTCGGGCGCGGGGGGCGTGCCCTTGAACTTGTCCTGCGGCAGGAGCATGGGGCTGTTGGCGTAGATGCCCGCCGTGAGGAAGCCGTCGTCGCCCTCCATGAGGATGCCGCCCTCGTTCTCGCCGAGGAGGCGGCTGTTCTCAATGCCGGGGTATCCCGGGGGCATGAGGCCGTCATACCACATGAGCTCCACGGGGGGCATGTCGCCGCGGGCGGGGAAGGTGAAGCGCACCAGCCCGGCCACGGGGTGGGTCTCGTCGTTGAGGTCCGTGCAGCTCGCCTCGATGGTCTCGGGCGCGCCGAGCTTGAGCGCCCAGAAGATGACGTCGAGGGTGTGAACCCCGCGGTCGCCCATCATGCTGCATCCGAAGTCGTGCCAGCTCCGCCAGATGAGGGGGTGGTAGGTGGGGTGGTAGGGGCGCATGGGCGCGGGGCCGATCCAGAGGTCCCAGTCCATGCCCTCGGGCAGGGGCGGGGTTTCCGTGGGCCGCACACCGAGCTGGGAGCTCCAGTAGGCGTGGCCCCAGGGGTAATAGCAGATGCTGGACCACGCGGCCACCTTGCGCACCGGGCCGATGGCGCCCGACCAGACCCACTCGCAGAGCTTGCGCATGTCGTCGGACGAGTGCCCCTGGATGCCCATCTGCGTGCGCAGTCCGGACTTTGCGGCCTCCTCGGCCACCTTGCGCGCCTCGAAGACCGTGTGCGTCAGCGGTTTCTGGCAGTAGACGTGCTTGCCCGCGCGCAGGGCCGCCAGGGTGATCACCGCGTGCGTGTGGTCCGGCGTGGCGATCAGCACGGCGTCCACGTCCTTCTCCTTGTCCAGCAGCTCGCGGTAGTCCTTGTAGAGGCGCGCCTGCGGATACTCGGCAAAGGTCTTGGCGGCGTAGAGGTGGTCCACGTCGCACAGGGCCGTGATGTTCTCGCCGCTCATGGCTTTGAGGTTGTGGGCGCCCATGCCGCCCACGCCGATCCCCGCGATGTTGAGCTTGTCGCTCGGGGCGGCGAACCCCGCCCCGCCCAGCACGTGCCGGGGGACGATGGTGAAGGCGGACGCGGCGGCCAGGCCCGCGCCGGTTCCCAGGAAGGTGCGGCGGTCCAGTTTTTCCATGACAAGAGCTCCCGTGGTCGGTGGTTTCGGCAGGACGCGTCCCCGGCGGACGCGCACCGGGGATAGTATACGGCGAAGGCCGGGGAAAAGATACTGGGAACCACGGAACACACGGAGCACACGGAAAACACCAAGAATGACCGGTGGGCCGGGCTATTCCCCGAGGTCGAGGGCCTGGGCCATGCGCTTGGCCTGTTTGATGTCCATCTTGCCGGTGCCAAGGACGGGGATGGCCTCGATGCGGTAGAAGTTGTTCGCCTTGGGCTTCCAGAGGTTGGGCAGGTCCGAGGCATCGAGCTTCTCCAGCAGCTCGTCGAGCTGCGCGTCCTCCAGGATGTGGAGCACGACGAGGCGCTCGCCCTTGGCGGTGTCGGGCACGCCCGCGACCACGAGGGACTGCTCCGTCAGGCCGAGCAGGGCGTGCAGGCTCTCCTCCACGCGGGTGTGGGGCACCATCTCGCCGGCGATCTTGCTGAACCGCGCGATGCGGTCCGTGATGGTGATGAACCCCTCGTCGTCGAGGGCGGCGATGTCGCCCGTGGCGTACCAGCCGTCGCGCAGGACCTTTGCCGTGCGCTCCGGGTCGGCCAGGTAGCCCTTCATGACGTTGGGCCCCTTCACGAGCAGCTCGCCCGCCTCGCCCACGGGCAGGTCCGCCCCCGTGTCCGGGTCCGCCACGCGCACGACCTGCCCGGTCATGGGCCGGCCGATGGAGCCGTGCTTCAGATTGCGCACGAAGAAGCCCGGCGAGGGGCAGTCGGGGCTGTTGACCGACACGACGGGGGCGCACTCGGTGGTGCCGTAGCCCTCGACGGGGACGATGCCGAATTTCTCGTTGAACGCGTCGCGGACGCGGGCGGGCAGCTTTTC
>JAKPUV010000451.1 GCA_029554925.1 Candidatus Hydrogenedentota bacterium
GGGTCTTTGATTCAGGCGCAAATTGTGGTATACTCAGGCCCGGACACAATATGTTGCGTTCGGAGGTGCCTGTGAACGGTTTGAAGCGGAAAGTGCATTTCGTGGGCGTGGGCGGGATCGGCATGAGCGGCCTCGCCGAGATCCTGCTTAACCTCGGCTACGACGTTTCCGGTTCAGACATCAAAGCGACAAGCATCACAGACCGGCTCCAGACCCTCGGACTGGAGTTTCACGAGGGGCACCGTGCGGAGAACGTGGGGGATGCGGGGATACTGGTGGTGTCCGCGGCCGTGGCCTCCGACAACGAGGAGGTCGTCTCCGCGCGCGCGCGGGCCATTCCGGTCATCCACCGCAGCGACCTGCTTGCCGACCTGATGCGCCTCAAGCCGCACGCGGTGGCCGTGGGCGGCACGCACGGCAAGACGACCACCACCTCCATGATCAGCGCGGTGATGGACGTGGCGAACATCGGCGCCACGAGCATCGTGGGGGGCATCCTCCACCGCAGCGGCACCAACGCCCGCTGGGGCACGGGGGACTACCTGGTCGCCGAGGCCGACGAGCACGACGGGTCGTTCCTCCGGCTCCACCCGACCATTGCCGTGGTCACCAACATGGACGCGGAGCATCTCGAATACTACGGCACCCTCGACCGCATCAAGCGCGCCTTCACGGACTTCTGCAACAGCGTCCCGTTCTACGGCTACAGCATCGTGTGCGGGGACGACGCGAACACCCGCGACACCCTCGGCGAGATCGAGAGCGTCTGCATCACCTACGGCACCGAAGGGGGCGTGTCGCTGCTGGGGCGCGACGTGTCGCTCTGCGACGCGCCGGGCGCGGCGAGCCCGGCGCAGCGCCTGGCCGGCCTGCGCACCCGTTTCACCGTCGAGTGCCGCGACGAGCGCCTGGGCCCCGTCGGCGTCCTGGGCGCGCTGGAGATCGGCGCCGTGGGCGTCCACAACGTGCGCAACGCGTTGGCCGCCTGCGCTGTGGGGCTGTGCCTTGGCATGCGCTTCGGCGTGATCGCCGCGGGCCTGCGCCAGTACGACGGCGTGGAGCGCCGCCTCCAGCCGCGCGGCGAGCGCCGGGGCGTGCTGGTGGTGGAGGACTACGCGCACCACCCCACGGAGATCATGAGCACCCTCGAGGCGGTCCGCTGGATATCCCCCCGGCGGATCGTCGTCGTCTTCCAGCCCCACCTTTACAGCCGGACCAAGTTCTTCTGCGACGACTTCGCGCGCGCCCTCTCCTCGGTGGACCGCGCCGTCGTCACCGACATCTACCCGTCGCGCGAGGCCCCCATGCCCGGGGTGGACGCGTGCATGATCGTGGACGCCGCCCGCGCGGCCGGCGCGCAGTCGGTGGACCTCGTGCGCGACATGCGCGACGTGCCCGGCGCGCTGGCGGACGGGCTGGAGGCCGGCGACGTGGTGCTGGTGATGGGCGCGGGCAGCATCAACCAGATCTGCGGCCCCCTCCTCGACGCGCTGGAGCGGGGCGCGGGCAAAGGGGGGACGCCATGATGGCCGGGACCGCGGGGGCCTACGTCCCGCCCAGAAGGGCGCCGCGCCGCGCCTGGAAGCTGCGGCACGCCATCGAGGCGCTGTTTGCCCTCACCGTGGTGGCCCTTCTGCTGGGGGCGTTTGGGGTTTATCTTCTGAGCGAGCGGATTCTCGTCATCAAGGAGGTGCGCTTCGAGGGGAACGAGTATCTCTCGGACCAGCAGATCCTTGAGGCGGCGAACGTCACCGACACGGACACCTTCTTCAGCCTGGACACGCGGGCGATCCGCGCGCGGGTGCTGAAGATGCCCTACATCAAGAGCTGCGAGGTCAGGCGCATGGGCCTGAGCGCCGTGCTCATCAGCGTGACCGAGCGCGCCCCCGTCGTGTCTGTCATGGTGAACAACCATGTCTACGAGCTGGACCAGGACTTCCGGGTGCTGCGCGAGGTGCATCCCCTGGCGCCGCCCACCGGCCCCCTGGTGACAAACCTTCCCGGGCTGAACGCGGTGGTGCCCGGCCAGCATGTGTCCCACCCGGTGCTCAGCCGGGCCGTGGAGCTGTGGCGGGCCTTCTCCGCGGCCCCGGTCGCCCAGCAGCTCACGCTCTCCGAAATCAGCGGCCGAGGCGCAAACGAGCTGATCATGGTCTTCAACGAGCTGCCCTACGAGACGCGCTGGGGCCGGGACGATTTTCCCGCCCAGGTCAGGCGTTTCGAGGCGCTGCTGCGGGAGAAGCAGGGGAAGCTGCCCTGCGGGGAATATCTCGACATGAGGTATGACGCGGACATTGTGTGCAAATGACACGGCCGGGGGCGGGCCGGCGGGCGGCGCCCCCGAAACCAGCGAAAGGCCCACCGAATGAGCGAGCGAGACAGACGCGGCGAGTTTGACACCTTCGACCAGCACGCGGTCATCAAGGTGTGCGGCATCGGCGGGGGCGGGTGCAACTCCGTGGACCGCATGATTGAGGCGGGCCTCTCCGGGGTGCAGTTCATCGCCATCAACACGGACGCCCAGTCCCTCAAGAAGTCCAAGGCGGAGATCCGGGTGCAGATCGGCACCAAGAGCAGCAACGGCCTCGGCGCGGGCGCCAACCCCGAGGCCGGCCGCGCCGCCTGCGAGGAGGACCGCGACGAGGTGCGCACCGTGCTCCAGGGGGCCGACATGGTCTTTCTGGCCCTCGGCCTCGGTGGCGGCACCGGCACCGGCGCCGCCCCCATCGTGGCCGAGGAGGCCATGGCGAGCGGCGCGCTCGTTTGCGCCATTGTGACGCTCCCGTTCTCCTTCGAGGCCTCCCTGCGCATGGAGAACGCCCTCAAGGGGCTCGAGCAGCTGGAGAAGCACGTGGACACCCTCATCGTGGTGCCCAACGACCGCATCGCCGAGTTGAGCCGGCCCGACACCTTCCTGCTGGACGCCTTCCGCCACGGCGACGAGGTGCTCCACAACGGCGTGCGCGCCATCACCGAGCTCATCACGGTGGTGGGGCTCATCAACGTGGACTTCAAGGACCTGCGCACCATCATGCTGGCCAAGGGGCGCGCCCTCATGGGCATCGGCATGGCCGAGGGCGACGACCGCGCCATCCGCGCGGCCCGCGAGGCCATCGTGTGCCCCCTGCTGGAGCAGTCCGACATCAACGGCGCCAAGGGCGTCATCATTAACGTGCGCGGCGGCAAGGACCTCCGCATGCAGGAGGTCACCGAGGCCATCCAGTTCATCAAGGAGAACGCCCCCGACGCCAACATCATCTTCGGCGTCGTTGTCGAGAAGGACGAGCTGCCCGAGGTGCAGATCACGGTGATCGCCGCCGGTTTCCCGCACAAGGACGTCTCCTCCTACGTCAACCGCGCCCCGAGGCCCGCCACGGTTCCCTTTGCCACGGCACCGGCGGCGGCTCCGGTGCCCGCGGCCCCGCCGGCCCCCGCAGTTGCCGCGCCCGCTGCGGCGGCGGAGGGCAAAGCCACGGCCCAGGCCCCCCCGCCGGCCCCCGACGCGGCGCCCGCCCCGCCGTCCGGGCCGACCGCACAGGCGCCGTCTCCGGCCGCCGCGCCGCCGGCCGACCGCCAGCCGGAACGTGCCGCAGCCCCCGCGAAGCCCGCCGCGCCCCCGCAGAAAGCCGCGGCGGCCCCGGCGAAGACGGGCGAGCAGCTCACCATTGACAACACGGACCAGGGGGGCTTCCGGACCGTGTTTCAGGATGCGGCCCCCAAAGACCGGTCCAACGACTCGCGCATTCCCGCCTTCCTGCGCAAACGCTTCAACGGGGGCAAATGATCTGAACCCGGAAACAAAACGCGCCGGGGCGGCAACAGTGCCGTCCCGGCGCGCGTTTTTTCGGGGCCTATTCCTCCGTGATGCTCTGGTTGCACACGTCGCAGAATTTGGTCTTCGAGAAGGTCATGGCCAGCCACATGGGGAGCCACAGGCCGAAGGTGCAAAGCGTGAGGACCAACTGGCCGCCGTGGTTCACGGGGTTGATGTGCCAGGAGACGTCTTTCCTGCAATGCTCACAGTAACAGGAACCCTTCTTATCGCTTGTCATGGATGCAGTCCTTGATCATTGAAAAAACATGCGGTGGGATGGTCCGCGCAACCGGGCGGACACACCTCCTGCGGGGATGAATGAGGGGGGATGGAACGCGCGCCGGACGCGCGGCCGGATCAAATCAGAAGCTGGCGCTTCAGCAGCAGGAGGGAACGGTTGTGTCCTGGACGGAGTCCCGACAAGATGCCCTGGCCGACACAGCGGCCCGCGGAAGGGGGCATCCCCTGAAAGGCCTGCGCTGCGGGGGCCGAGAGGGGAGCGCGGGAGCGCGCGGGGGCGAGGGCGCCCACAGAGACCTCCAGGGCGGGAACCGGGCAGACCCCCGGCTGGTCCTCCGGAACTGCGGGGGATCCGGTGGGGGAGAGGAGGGGGGACGGTCCGGGGAGGACCGCCTGGCAGAAGAGCGCCCCGGCGAGGGCGCATGCCGCCCACACAACGAAAACCGTGCGCTGTGTCCGATTCTGCTTCATGGGAAAGAGTATACCACGCCCCAATTCGTCAGCGGTCCAGAAGCAGGGACTTCACAACGGCCAGATACTCGCGCAGGCAGGCATTGGGCAGCAGATACCAAGGGGTCGGCGCGGCCACCGGGAGGAGTTCAATTCCGGCGCGCCGCGCGAGCAGGCGCACCCGGAAAAGGTGGAACCCGCTGGTGACAACGGCCACGCGGGGCTTCCCCGTCGCGAAGGCCCCCGTCGCTTCCAGCACGGCCCGGGAATTGCGCAGGTTCTCCGCCGTGCTGGTCGCCCGGTCCTCCGGAAGGATGCGCTCCTGGGCCACCCCGGCCTTCACGAGAAAAGTCCTCATGGCCACGGCCTCGGTGATCGTTTCCCCCGGTCCCCTGCCGCCCGAGACCACGGCGCGGGCGCCGGGATTTTCGCGCAGGTAGTCCGCCGCCGTCTCCAGCCGCCGCCGGAGGGTTTCCGAGGGCCGGTCGCCGTGGAGCCCCGCCCCGAGCACCACCACCCAGTCGCACGGGGGGCATGCCGGCGGGAAGGCCCCGGCGCACAGCAGGACGCACACCGCGGCGAAGGAAAGGAGCCAGAGCGCGCCGCAGGCGAGGAAGACCCGCCTCGGAACGCGCCAGCGGGGCGACACGGCCACGGCCCATTGAAACCGCAGGGCGGCTCCCATGAGCAGCAGCACCCCGCCCAGCAGGCCGGGAAGCAGGATGCCCGTGTTCAGGCCCCCGCCCGCCGCAAGCAGCGCCCCGGTGTCCAGCAGTCCGGCCGCCCCTGCGGCCGCCAAGCCCCAAGCGACGGCGCGGTTCTTGGAGCGCGGCGCTCGGCTTTTGGTCTCGGTGCGGCTCATCCCCGGGGGTGGAACTCCTTGTGGGCGCGGGTGAGCCGCTCGACGCTCACATGCGTGTATATCTGCGTGGTGCTGATGTCCGAATGGCCCAGCAGCTCCTGCACCGCCCGGAGGTCGGCCCCGTTGTCCAGCAGGTGCGTAGCGAAGGAATGCCGAAGCATGTGCGGCGTCACATTGCGGAGGATGCCCGCGCCGCGGGCGTGGCGCTTCACCGTCTGCCAGACCGCGGTGCGCGGCAGGCCCCGCCCCCGGTCGTTGATGAAGACGTGCGGCCCCGCGGGATTCCAGTCCGCGCGCAGTCCGATCCAGGCGCGCAGCTTGTCGAGCGCGGCCCGGCCCAACGGGACGATGCGGGTCTTCGCCCCCTTCCCCCGGACCCGGACGCAGGCCTCCTCGAGCGAGACGTCGCGCAGGGTGAGTCCGGCGGCCTCGGAAAGGCGCAGCCCGCAGGAGTAGAAGAGCTCCAGAAGCGCCGCGTCGCGCACGCCCTCCGGTGTTCCAGTGTCGGGCGCCGCCAGGAGGCGCTCCACCTCCTCCTTTCCCAGCCAGTGGGGCAGGGCGCGCGGGGCGCGGGGGCTGTCAAAGGTCTCCGAGGGGTCCGCCTCCGCGAGCCGCTCCCGCGCGAGAAAGCGGTGGAAGCGGCGGATGGCGGTCAGGTGGCGGGCCACGGAGCGCGGGCCGAGCCCGGCGTCGCCCAGGGCGAGCAGGTGGTCCGAGATGTCCTCGCGGACCACGTCGTCCGGGCGCTCCACGCCCGCCTCGGCGAGACCGGCGAGGTAGGCCCTCAGGTCCGCGCCGTACGCCGCCAGGGTGCGTTCGGACAGACCGTCCTCGAACACGGCCGACTCCAGGAAGCGGTCGAGGGCGCGGTCCAGCTCCGATGCGTGCGCCTCATCCATGGGCGGTTTCCGCGGGGCGTTCCGCCCCGGTTACTTGGCGACCTCGACGGCGCGGGTCTCGCGGACGACGGTCACGCGGATCTGGCCGGGGTAGGTCATCTCCTGCTCGACCTTGCGGGCGATGTCGTGCGCGAGCTGCTGCGCCTCGGCGTCGTTCACCTTGTCCGGCTGCACCACGATGCGCACCTCGCGCCCCGCCTGGATGGCGAAGGCCCGCTCCACGCCGGGGTACCCGTCGGCGATCTGCTCGAGCTGCTCCAGCCGCTTGATGTAGTGCTGGAGCATCTCGCTGCGCGCGCCGGGGCGCGACGCCGACATGGCGTCCGCGGCCTGCACCAGCACAGCCACGACGCTGTTCATGGGCATCTCGTTGTGGTGCGCGCCGACGGCGATGGCGATCGAGTCCTTCTCCCCGTAGCGGCGGCACAGGTCGTGGCCCAGGATGGCGTGCGAGCCCTCGACCTCGTGGGTCAGGGCCTTGCCGATGTCGTGGATCAGCCCGGCGCGCTTCGCCTCGGCGACGTTCACCCCCAGCTCGGCGGCCATTAGTCCGGCGAGGTGGCAGACCTCCTGGGAGTGGCGCAGCACGTTCTGGCCGTAGGACGTGCGGTAGCTTAGGCGCCCGAGCAGCTTGATCATCTCCGGGTGCAGCCCGTGGACGTCGGCCTCCATGCAGGCGGCCTCCCCGCGGTCCTTCATCGTGCGGTTCAGCTCCTCCGTCACCTTCTCCACCACCTCCTCAATGCGTGCCGGGTGGATGCGCCCGTCCTGGATCAGCCGCTCCAGGGTGATGCGCGCCGTCTCGCGGCGCACGGGGTCGAAGCCGGACAGGACCACCGCCTCCGGCGTGTCGTCAATGATGACGTTAATGCCCGTGGCGTTTTCCAGGGCGCGGATGTTGCGCCCCTCGCGGCCGATGATGCGGCCCTTCATCTCCTCGTTGGGCAGGGGCACCACGGAGACCGTGGTTTCGGCGGTGTGGTCCGCCGCGCAGCGCTGGATGGCCTCGCCGATGATCCACTGGGCGCGCTTCTCCGCGTTCTCGCGCAGCTCGTCCTCAATGCGCTTCAGCTCCAGCGCGCAGTCGCGCTTGACGTCGGTTTCCAGGCGCGCGTAGAGGTCCCGGCGCGCCTGCTCGATGGTCAGCCCGGCCACGGCCTCCAGCTTCAGGGTCTGCTCGGCGATGAGGGCGTTCAGCCGCTCCTGGTCCTTCTCCGCCTGTTTTTCCCGTGCGACCAGCGCCCGCTCCTGCGTGTTCAGGTCCGCGGCGGTCTTGTCCTGCGCGGCGGCCCGCTTGTCCAGCCCCTGCTCCTTCGTCGCGAGCCTGCGCTCCACCTCGGCCATTTCCTTCCGGAGGTCGCGCCCCTCCTGCTCAAGCCGGGCCCGCAGGTTGATTTCCAGCTCCTTGACCGCCGCCTTCCCGTCCTTGAGGATGGAGGCCGCCTCGCGCTCCGCGTCGGTGATCACCTGGGCGGCGTCCCGCTTGGACTTGCGGGCGATTCCCTGCCCCCGCAGCATGGAGAGGACCAGGGTCAAAGCGGCCCCCGCCGCCAGCCCCAGCACCCCCGCCGCGATCAAACCAAAGAGATTCTGCATGCACGCTGCCTCCGCACCCGAAAAGGGTGTTCAGTGTTGTCATTTCCCGCAACGCGGGACCGGAGGCGGGCGCGGAACGCAAACGGCAGGCGCTTATCTGGGGGGACGGTTCCCCGAACCGTTCCAAACGTTGAAGCCAACCCTGGAAATATGAGTCATACGTCCCATATCCAAACCGCCCCGAAGGGCGCATAAGTCACTTGCCGGTCAAGTCTTTGCCCGCTCCGAACTTGTTCGTTTCTCTCGTGGCCGTCAGTTTTCGGCCACATACCGCATTATAGGCGGAACGGTGCAACTTTGTCAACGGTTTAAACCGCGTTTTGCCCAGTCGCTCTCCCCCGCAAATATCACCGCTGCGAACACTTAGGGGGAAGGGGCGAAAGGGAGCCAGCAGGGGGCAGGGGAGGGAGGGGGGCAAACCGCCGGTGCGCGCTATTCCGCGTCGCAAACGACCCGGAAGCCGATGTCGTTCATGGCGTAGTCGGGCGCGTAGGACATGCGGGTGGCGTTGCGGCAGGCGCCGGGATACCAGAGCCAGGATCCCCCGCGCACGACCCGGGTGGAGGAGGCCTCCCGGTTGACCGGGTTTTCGGCGGGCCCCGTCGCGTAATAATCGGGGGCGTAGCTGTCCTCGCACCACTCCCACACGTTTCCGTGCATGTCGAAGAGGCCCAGCCGGTTCGCCCGGAAACTGCCCACAGGCGCGGTGTTCACGCTGGCGTCGTCAAACGGAAAGACTACCCAGCTCCGGTAGCGGCGCTGCATGCTGAGATCGGCGCCGTTTAGCCATCCCCGGCCCGACGCGGCGGCGCCGCCCCAGTTGAAGGCCCCGCCCTCCCCCGCGCGGCAGGCGTATTCCCACTCAGCCTCGGTGGGCAGCCGGAAGGCGCGCCCCGTGGTCTTCACCAGCCACGCGCAGAATGCCTGCGCGTCCTCCCAGCTCACGCAAAGCACGGGATGGTACAGGTTCTGGGGGAACCCGGCCTTGAGCCAGTTCATGCCCTCCCGCCACTCGCGCTTGCCGTTGGTGTCGATGGTCCAGGCGCCGCCCGCCCGCTCGGCGGACGTTGTGTAGGCCGTCTCGTGCATGAACCGGCTGAACTGGCCGACCGTCACCTCGTGGCGCGCCATCCAGAACCCCCGGGTAAGGGTCACGGTGCGCTGGGGGCCCTCGTGCGCCTGGCGGTCCGGCTCCGTGTCCGGGGATCCCATGAGAAAACTGCCCGCGGGGACCCATGCGGTCTCAAGGGTCACGCCGTTGCCGAGGTCGTGGGTGTGGTAGTCCTCCGCCGGCCGCTCCTCAATCTGCACTGTGGCCGCCTGCCCGTCGCCCTCCCCAACCGGACCCATTTCCGGCACCCGGCGGATTTCCGGCGCGCGGCTGCCCTCCCCGAAGCGCTGGTTCAGCCAGGCCACCACGCCCTTCACCACCTCCTCGCCGCCTGCGGCCGGCTCGGCCGGCGCGGCGGGGGCGGTCGGCGCGGCGGGCATCGGCGGCGGGCCGCTGTTGCGCCACCAGTTAATCCCGGCGAAGGCGGAGACCACGGCCAGCAGCCCCGCAAGCACGAGGGTGGACACGGGAATCCGCCGTTCGGGCTTCTCTTCCTTTCCGGAAAGGCCCGCCACGGGCCCCTTCTGCGCCCTTTTCTTTCCCAGCAGGGCCTCGCGGAACGCGGACGCCGACTGGATGCGCTTGGTCTGATCCATCTCCATGCCGGCGAGGATCGCCTTCTGCACCCGGCCCGACACGCGCACATTGGGCACCGACGAGGGCGGCGCGAGATCCGTCCCCGACAGGCGCTGCATCGCGCTCGGCGGCTTCCGGCCCGTCAGCATCCGGTACAGCGTGGCCGCCACGCCGTACACGTCCGACCAAGGCCCCTGCGCGCCGCCCCCGGAATACTGCTCCGGCGGGGCGTAGCCCGGCGTCAGCAGCACCGTCAGCGTGTGGTGGTCGCGCACCATGGACTGCCGCGCCGAACCGAAGTCGAGCAGGATGACCTCGCCCTCCTTCGTGAGATAGATGTTGCCCGGCTTGATGTCCCGGTGCATGAACCCCCGCGCGTGCACCACCTCCAGCCCGTCCAGCAGCCGCGAGATGATCTTCACCGCCTTGTGCTCGCTCAGCAGCTCGTCCGTCTGCTGCTCCAGGAAATCCTCCAGCGAGATGCCGTCCACGTAGTCCATCACCAGGTACGCGGAGTTGTTCTCCTTGAAGAAGTCCGTCACCCGCACCAGGTTCGGGTGCGGCGCCGGCTGGTGGCACGCGACAATGTTGCGCCCCTCCTCCAGGAAGCGCTCCAGCCCCTGGTAATACAGCTCCGAGGGGTCCGCCGACGTGCCCCCCGCGCCGCCCTTGCGCAGGCGCACCGCGCAGGTGTCCTCCTCCCGGTCCACCAGCTCAAAGGGGAAAAACTCCTTGATCGCCACCCGGCGGTTCAGCCCCTCCTGAAGCGCCAGATAGGTGATGGCGAAGCCCCCCTGCCCCAGCGTGCGCCCGATCAGGTACCGCGAGTGCACCATGGATCCCGGCCGCAGCGCCGGCGGGTCCCAGGCCACCTTGTCCGGATCCACCCCGCAGTTCGGGCACCGCCGCGCGCGCCCCATCGGTAGCATGCACGACAGGCACACCGGCCCCTGCACCGAGGTCATGTCTTCCCGGTGGGGCATCCTTACCCGCCGTTCCTGGCAGCCGCCATCCGCACGAAACCCCCGAACTGTGCGCCCCGCTGCGGCGCGGGCGCGGGTTGACTGTCCGCCGCGTTCACTCGCCAGCAAAATCTGCCGCCGTCCAACATGCGCGCTCCAAACCGGTCGCCCGGCCGCACCTCGGCCCCGCGCGCCCCCTCCATCCGGAAAGGAACCTTCGCGAGGACATGTAAAATTATACCCGCAGCCCGGCCCAGATGCAAAAACTAAGAAACAAGTCGCAAAGAGAACAATCTCCCGGAACGCCGCTCCCGCCGTTCCGACGCAACGAGGAGATTCCACAGACACACGCTTGCACACAGGGGTGGGGCCGCTCCGGTCTTTGCACCGTTCGGCGGGGGATGATACTATGGGGCCACCATGAGAGCGATCGTTTACAGCAACCTGAACCAGCGCAAGGTCTGGCGGGTGATTCCGGATCTGGTGCGCGCGCGCCAGCTGCTGCGGGACCTTGTCTGGAAGGACCTGCGGGCGCGGTACCGCTACGCGGTCATGGGCTTCCTCTGGGCGGTGATCGAGCCGCTCATGTTCGTGCTGATCCTGGCGTTTGTGTTCTCGTTTGTCTTCCGGGACCGGGCGCAGATGGCGACGCCGGAGGGCGCGGCGCGCCCCTTTGTGGTGATGATGCTCTGCGGGCTCGTGTTCTGGCAGTACTTCACCGCCTCGCTGAACGCGGCCACGGTCTCCCTCGTGGACGGGCGCAACCTGGTGAAGAAGGTCCACTTCCCCCGGGAGGTGATCCCCGTCGCGGCTTGCTGTGTGCCCCTGGTCAATCTCGGGATCGGGTTCCTCCTGCTGCTGGTGCTGCATCTGGTCTTTGGCGGGGGGATTTCCCCGGCGTTGCTGGCGCTGCCGGTGGTGTTCGGGGTGCAGTTCGCCCTGACCATCGGGCTGGCGCTGCTGCTTTCCTGCGGCCATGTCATCTTCCGCGACGTGGGCAACATGGTGGCCGTCGGCCTCATGTTCGGGTTTTACGCGTCCCCCGTTTTCTACCCCCTGGAGCTGGTGCGCGGCATGCGCGGCGCGCCCGCGTGGCTCGTGACGCTGTACCAGGCCAACCCCATGGCGGGGCTGCTCACGGCGTACCGCGACATCCTCTTCGAGGGCCGCCTGCCGGAGGCGGCGCTCCTGGCCTGGCCGTGCCTGTGCGCGGCCGGCGCCCTGTTGATCGGCGTATGGGCCTTCCGGCGGAGCGCCCCCACCCTGGCGGACCACCTCTGATGGCGGCGATAGAGGTCCAGCATGTGAGCAAGAGCTTCCCCGCGCGGCGGGGGGCGCGCGACCTGCGCGGCCGCGGGGGACTGCGCGACTGGATTCTCGGCCGCAAAAGCGAGACCTTCGAGGCCCTCAAGGACATCACCTTCTCCGTGGAGCAGGGGGAGACCCTCGGCATCATCGGCCGCAACGGCTCCGGCAAGAGCACGCTCCTGAGCATCCTCGCGGGGGTGACGCTGCCCAGCGGCGGGTCCGTCACCGTGCGGGGCCGGATCGCCTCGCTGCTGGAGCTGGGCGCGGGGTTCCACCCCATCCTGACGGGGCGCGAGAACATCTACCTCAACGCCGGGCTGCTGGGCATGCGCCACGCGCAGACCGACGCGGTCTACGACGAGATCGTCCGCTTCTCCGGCATCGGCGACTTCATAGACCAGCCCGTGGAGACCTACAGCAGCGGCATGTACGTCCGCATCGGCTTTTCCGTCGCCGTCCACGCCAACCCCGACATCTTCCTGGTGGACGAGGTGCTGTCCGTGGGCGACGAGGAGTTCCAGCGGCAGTGCCGCCGCAAGATCGGCGAGCTGCGCGAGCAGGGGAAGACCATCGTCTTCGTTTCCCACGACCTGGGGATCGTCAACACCCTGTGCGAGCGCGTGGTGCTGCTCAGCGGCGGGCGCATGCTCGACCGCGGCTCCACGCAGAAGACCATCAACTACTACCTGCGCCAGGTGGGCGCGGAGAAGGGCATCCACAACTTCTCCGGCGGGGAGACCGAGGTCACCCTCTGCGAGGGCCGCGTGTCCGTCTACCACCGGGGCGAGGAGCTGAGCGCGTCGGGGGGCTTCCAAATGGAGCTGACCTCCTACGCCCAGCTCCACTACTCCAACATGGCCGAGTGGACCGTCACGGAGCGCGCCGTCAACGGCTGCACCGCCCGGGGCCGCATGCTGCGCCTGCCTGTCGAGCTGGTCTGGAAGATGTGGGTGGACGAGGCGGGCCGCCTGTTCTGGGACATCGCCATGGAGTGCGAGCGCGAGACCCAGATCGAGCACATCGCCACGCTGCTGGGATTCCCCACCGCCTACCTGCGGTGGATGTACGGCGACTTCGCCGGGGAGTTCCCCGAGATCCTGCCGTCCGACACGCGGTGGTCCCTCGTGGTGGCGCAGGAGAACAAGCTGCGCGAGTCCGCGCTCCTGCCCGAGGACGGCTCGCCCCTGCCGCCGGTTTTCTCCCGCGTCGAGGCGTCCAACCCCCACTACGGCTTCGTCCTCTTCAACTCCGAGTATGTGCGCTTTAACCGCATGCTCATGGCCTCCGCGTCGTATCCCCAGCACGACTGCCTCTTCCGGCCCGGGCGGCACGAGCTCATGCGCGTCGAGCTGGACCCCACCCGCACGGCGGAGGAGCTGCAAAGCATGATCCGCGCGCCGCGCATGCTGGAGTGCGGCCCCCTGACCGTCCGCTTCGAGAACGGCTCCCTGCGCCTCTACCACGGCGGCGAGGAGCTGACCAACTACCTCAACTTCTACGCCTCCATGCTCATCCAGCAGCTCTGGAACGACAGCCAGAGCTTCCAGTGGGGCCAGGTCCGCGAGATCGAGGACGGCATCTCCCTCACCGGCGGGTCGCGCCGCTTCTCTTTCGCCCAGTGCTGGGAGCTGCGCCGCGCGGGCGACGCCCTCAATATCCGGGTCTGGCTCGAGGTCTTCGAGCCCCTCGAGGTGCAGGAGTGCCATGTGTCCCTGGTCCTGCGCAACGAATACGACCGGTGGACAACCGAACACGAAGAGGGCGCCTTCGGCGCCTTCGACCCCGGCGGCGGACGCTGGTTCCACTGCAACCGCAAATACCTGCCCGGCCGCCGCATCACCGCCACGGCCCCCGGCCTCCCCGCCGTCACGCTCACCGCCGACGACGAATGCCCCGTGGTCCGCATGACCGCCGTCAACACCACCCTCCAGGAAAACTCACGGGTGATCCAGGCCCTGCGCCCCTCCGAAGAGGGCCGGCTCCGCTTCGCCCCCGGCCGCCACCTCTACTTCTCCGG
>JAKPUV010000514.1 GCA_029554925.1 Candidatus Hydrogenedentota bacterium
CGTCGAGCCCTGGTGACCGGGGTGCACGTCGCCGAGTTCCTCCAGCAGACCCGCTCGGGGTCCCTCTGGCCCGTCGTGCTCCTCTGCCCCGCCGAAAAGCCCCCCTTCAACCGCGAGCCCTTCGAGCCGTTCCTCGCCGACGAGGCCGTCCGCGCCGTCATTGAGGCCGCCGTGCCCCCCGGCATGGAGGACATCACCTGCCAGACCTTCCACGCCGACGAGACCCATCTCGGCCAGGTGCTGGAGGAGGCCTCCACCTACCCCTTTCTCGCCGAGCGCCGCGTCGTCATCGTCCGCGCCGCCGAGGCCTACAGGGACCTCCCCGCCGCGAAGACCTCGCCGCTGAACCTGCTCACGGCCTACCTCGAACAGCCCTGCGAGACCACCCTCCTCGTGATGGTCGCCGCCGCCGTGGACCGCCGCAAGCGCTTCTGGAAGACCTGCGCCGAGAAGAGCGTCTGCCTCGTGGAGTGCCCCCAGCTCGCCGACGCCGAGCTGCGGCGGTGGATCGCCGAGCGCGCCGCCGCGCGCGGGCGCAGGCTCTCCGCCGACGCGGTTTCCGAGGTCATCGAGCGCGCGGGCAACCGCCTCAACGACGTGGACAACGCCCTGAACATCCTCTTCGCCCACGCGGGTTCCGAGAAGACCACCCTCACGGAAGAGGACGTCCGCGCCGCCTGCGCCGACGTCGCCGAGGAGACCGTCTGGACCCTCACCGACGCCATCGCCGAGTCCGACGCCGACAAGGCCCTCCGCGCCCTCCACCAGCTCCTCGCCATGAACAAGGCCCCCGAGGAGATCCTCGGCACCGTCAACTGGCTCCTCGAGAACGCCTACCGCGCCCTGCCCGAAACCGCCGCCCCCGCCCCCAAGCCCTTCGTCAAGAAGAAGGTCGAGGCCCTCGCCGCCGTCCTCGGCCTCGAAAAGCTCCAGGCCGCCATGGCCCTCTGCACCCGCACCAACTTCATGATGCGCGACTCCGGCATCAGCCGCGACCTCGCCATGGAAATGCTCGTCATCAAGCTCGTCCAGGGCGCCGCCGTCCGCCGCGCCGCCGCCCGCCGGCCCCGGTAAGCCCCCCCGCACCCAGTCGCCGCGGCGCAAACCAAGAAGACGGTCCGCAGATGACGCAGATGTGCGCAGAGGGGGGACCGTTGTTCGCCCCCACTGCCCGGGTTGGCGTGCTTTCCCTTTGGGTCCGCCGCTATTTCCCCGCCCCGGAGAGGGGCGTCCGGCTGATGCGGAACGGGGGGGTGTCCACGGGGGTGCCGTCGGGGAGGGTGACGCGGGTTTCCCCTGCCCATGCGGTGGAAACACAGGACACATTTCTCGCGACAAGGGGTTGACAACCGGGAAGGGATGTGCTATTAAGGACAAAGAAACTGGTTACGGTCCGTTATGTTAGTAGTAGCGGTTACCAGTAACGCGGGGGACGAAACAGCGAAGGGAAACTTCGGATGACGCAGTTGTTCTGGCACGGGACGTGCTCACTCACTCACTCACTCACTCACTCACTCACTCACTCACTCACTCACTCACTTGACCTTTCGTAGGGGGATGCTGCGCGAGGGGGTGTCCGTCGTCACCCTGATCGCCCTGCTCACCACCACCCTCCAGCCGTGGGGGTATGCCGCCCCGGCGGCTTCGGCCAAACAGCCGAAGAAGGACGCGCCTTCCCTGTTCCTGATTCCCGAAGAGACGCTGGAGGTGTACCGGGGCGGCCCTGCGGGGGATTCCGGTCCGGCGTCGGTCACGCTGCCCGAGGGCCGCATCGTGCTTGCCCAGGCAGCAACAACGGGCGGCGGAAGCACGGTCGGCGGACTCACGGAGGATGCACTTGCCGCAGGGGCGGCGGGGAACAGCACCGAGGCGGTCACCTTGTGGCTGGCGGTACTGTCGTCCCATCCCCACTCCCATGAGGCCAAACTTGCGGCGCGGGAAGTCGGCGCTCTGGCGGAGACACTGTCCGCAGGGGAACTCGATACCCTGGTGGACACCCGGGCGGGCGGTCTCCGTCTGGACACGGCGCCGGCGGCCCTGGGCATGTGCCTGCTCACACGCGCCTGCGCGGGGCGGGCGGCGGCCGGGGACGCCGAATACTGGCAGGACCGTCTGGCTGCGGACAGCGAGGCCGGCCTGCGGGCATGGCCCAACGCGCCCGAGGCCCATGCGATGGCCGGACTGCTGGCGGCTTCCCCCGCACCGGCGGCGCGGGCTGTCGTGGACAAGCTTATCCGCGACCTTCCGGGCACGCTGGCCGCCTGGCGGCTTCAGGAGATCACCACGGGCGCAAAGCCGGACATTGCGGAACTGGCGACCGCAGAGGCCAAGTGCGGTCTTCTTGAGGTTTACGTAAACCTGCTGGAGAGCGAAGAGGCCGCATCCCCCGAACGCACGGCGACGGCGCGCGCGGCGGCGGACCTGGGCCACGCCGCCCTGTTTGCCCACGCCGACAGCCCGGTCACGGGACGCGTCGCGTCGCTGTGGTATGAGGCGGCCAAGGCGCTTCCCTGGGAAGAGCGCGCGGAGACGGTCAACGGCATGGTGAAGGCGGTCAACGCGTCGCCGCGTACGTTTTCCGCGTTCGCCACGCGGGCGTTTCTGCATGAGGAGTTCCTCCGGTACCGCCGCGACCTGGCCGAGGCGTACATGCAGACCTTCAACCAGATGGACGCCCGCGAACTGGGCGTGGTGGAGAAGGCCCGCGCCGCGGAGAACCTGGACCCCCGCGACGCGGCGCGGCTCGACTATCTGGAAGGCATGGCCCATTACAACCTCGGCTTCGAGCAGCTTGCCGTGAAATATTTCGACGCCGCGCTCGCGCGTTCGACAAGCGATGCGATCTTGGAGTACGCCCGGTACGCGCGCGGGTATTCCCTGGAGGGCACCGGGTGGTACGCCGGGGACATGACGGCGGCGGCGGACAGCTATTCCGCCCTGCTGGCGGAGCATCCCCGGGGCAAACTGGCCGGTCTGGCACTGTACCGTCTGGGCCAAATGTACGGAATGGCCGAGGATTATGAGAGCGCCCTGCCGTTCTACGAGGCGATTGTCCGGGACCATCCCTCTGATTCGATGGCGCCGGAGGCCCGCCGGGCCGTGGCGGAACTGCGTGGCGGGGACCAGCCGGTGCTGGCGCGGCGGCCGGACGCGGGCAGCACGCCCGGCGACGCGCCGCGCCAAATCTGCGGCCCCGTGGCCCTGCGCGGCCTGCTGCAGGCGTTGGGTGTGGAGACGACGGTGGAGACCCTTGCCCAAGCCGCGGGCACGGACGCCACCGGCACCTCCATGCTGGGGCTGCTTAAGGCGGCGAAGGCCCTGGGGGTGGACCTGCACGGCGTGCAGACGGGGCGCGACGGGGAACTGGCCCCGCCGTTCATCGCCTTTGTCAACGGCAACCATTTCGTTCTGGTCCGCGAGGGGCGCGACGGCGGGTACACCGTGGTGGACGTGGACGGCACGGAGCGCGCCGTGTCCCGCGACCTGTTCCGCCGGGAGTGGGACGGCAAAGCCCTCGTGACCGCCGCAGACCCGGGTGTGGTCCGTCTTCTGCATCCCGGGGAACTCAAGGGAGCCCTGGGCGGCCAGCTACCCAGCAACACCTACCCCCCCTGCCGCAACAACCACAACAAGTGCAAGGGCTGTTGTCCGAGCGGTCCCGGCGGTGGAGGCGGCCCTGGTAGCGGCAACGGTCCCCGCACGCCGGGTGGAAATGAAAATGTGTACAAAGGGTTTAACCCCGACTTCATGCCGTTTCAGAGTACGTTTCAGGTCATGGAGACGGACATTTCCGTGCCCGTGTCGGGCGGCATGAGCCTTATGTTCTTCCGCCTGTTCAGCAGCCAGTTCGGGATGAAGCGGGGCGCCCACAGTGTCTGGTTCGGCGGGCAGATCGTGGACCTTCCCTACCGCAACAACATCGGGGAAAGCTGGTCGCACAATTTCAACATGCACCTGCGGATTTCGCAGGACTACGGGTATGCGCTGTTCATGGACCACCTGGGCAACGCCAAGGGGTACATGAAGGACACCACGGAGACGGACCCCGCGGCGGACTACTATTACTGCCAGACGGCGCCCCAGTGGGAGGCCCACGGTGTCGGGTACAAGGGCGAGGTCTGGGAGCAGGGCATCGTGCTCAAGCGGTGGATCACCGGGTCGGACGCGGGCAAGTGGGTCATGTACTGCCCCGACGGGACGGTGTGCGGCTTCGCGCAGGAGACGGCGTGGGACGAGCATTACTCCCGCCTGGAGTACACGCAGAACGCGTCCGGCGCGCGCCTCACGCTCACCTACGACACCGGCGGCCGCCTGTCGCGCGTGGACGCCCCCCAGGGGGACGGAAGGGCGCTGCGGTTTTCCTATGCCGGCCCCTCCAACCGGATCTGGCATGTGGAGCTGTTGGACGGGCAGACGGTGGTCCAGTCCTGCGAGTACGTCTACAACGCCTATTATGAGCTGGTGCGCGTGGCGACGGACGACGACTATGACCCGTCCAATGACCAGCAGTACGGATATGACGTCCAGCAGCACCAGGACGGCACCTGGTCCTTCGGTCTTGCCTCCTACGCCGCCCACGGCAACCCCGCCGCCACCATCACGCAGTCCTACGAGGACTGTGGAGAATGGGGCTGGCAGGCCACGGACGTGACGGTGACCCAGCCCAACCTGCTCAAGCGGCGGTTCCAGCGGAACGCCAGCAACAACTGCGCGACCCTCACGGACCTCAGCGACACCGACCAGGTGCTGGCCATGCAGGTCATCATGCCCGACTGGTACATGACCACAACGGCCTGGACAGACGTGTATCTGGACCCCGGGAGCGCCATCCCCGCCAACCGTTTTCTCCGCCAGCGCTGGCAGTACACCTACGACACGGACCATTTCCGGACGGCGGCCTACGGTCCCGCGGACAACTGGGGTGCCACTACCTATCCGAACGCGGACGAGTCCTACACCTACAACAGCAAGGGCAACCTGGCGACGCTCACGCGGCAGGGCAACAACGGCAACTGGGTCACCACGTGGACCTATGACGCCAGCGGGCTGCGCCCCGCGACGAAAACGGACCCGGACGGGCTCACGACGGAATACACCTACGACACCGCCGGACGGCTCATCCAGGAGAAACACCCCAGCCTGGGGGCCAACGGCATCCAGTATTCCTACGACAGCGCGGGCAACCTGCTCACGGTGACCGACCCCCTGGGCAATGTCACCACGCACGCCTACGACGCCCGGGGCAACCGGACCTCGACGACCAACCCGCTCAACCAGACCACCACCCTGGTCTACGATGACTGGGGCCGGGTGGTGCAGGTGACGGACCCCCTGGGGAAGAGCACGTACTACGAGCACGGGGACTACTCCTGCGGGTGTGGCGGCGCGGGAAAAGTCACCGAGGTGACCGACGCCCTCAACAACGCCACCTCGTTTGTCTATGACGACCGGGGCAACCTTTCCAGCGTTACGGATGCCATGAACGTCACAACGGACTATTTCTACGACGACCTGAACCGCCTCACGCGGATCGTGTCGCCGTCGGGCTCGTCCAACGAGATCACCCACACCTACGACCGCCTGGGACGTCTCGTGTCCACGACGGACATGGCCGGGCGCACCACCACGAAGACTTATGACCACCTTGACCGGGTGCTCACGGAGATGGACAGCGTCGGCACCGTGTCCTACGCCTACGACCCGGCGGGCAACCTGAGCTCCGTGACCGACAGCCTCAACCATGTCACGTCGTACACCTATCTGCCCGGCGGACTGCTGGACTACACGGTGGACCCGGTCAACAAATATGTCCGGAACTTCTACGACAGCGCGGGCCGCCTCATCAAGACCGGCGCGGGCATTCTCGGCACCACGGACCCGACGGAGTACTTCTACAGCGCCACCACGGGCCGCCTCACCAAGACCAGGTACTGGGTCGGATCCTCCTACCACGACGTGCAGTACACCTACGACGCGGCGGGCCGCACCACGCGCGCGGATGACTGGCTCGGCAATGACGGCCTCCAGTACGCCTACGACGCCGCCGGCCGCCTGTCGTACATCCGCGAGTATGTCTCCAGCAGGCAGGTGTCCTACACCTACGACGCGGCGGGCCGCGTCGCCACGCTGACCGACCACACCGGGGCCGTGGTCTCCTACACCTACACCGACACCGGGCGCGTGGCCAGTGTCACCGCGCCCGGGGGCAAGGTCTGGTCGTTTGCCTACAACGCCCTCGGCATGCCCACGCAGTACACCCACCCCAACAACACCCGCACGGAGTACGCCTACGACACGCGGCACCGCCTCACGGGCATCACCCACCGCGACCTGGCCAACAACGCCGTTCTCGACTCCCTGACCTACACGCTGAACGCGGGGAGCGAGATCACGCGGATGGACCAGGCGGACGGGACGTACTGGTGGTACGGCTATGGCGGGCGGGGGCGGCTGACCGGGGCGGTCCGGCGGAACGCGTTGTTACCCTTACTTGGGGGCGTTGTGGCGCTGTGTGATGGTTGTTGCTGCCGCTAGTTGCCCGCGCCGGAGAGGGGCGTCCGGCTGATGCGGAACGGGGGGGTGTCCACGGGGGTGCCGTCGGGGAGAGTGACGCGGGACGTTTTGTC
>JAKPUV010000523.1 GCA_029554925.1 Candidatus Hydrogenedentota bacterium
CGGCACCGGTCCATCTACGAGCACATGTGCGACCAGTATTACGGCATCACCGCCCGTCCCGGCGGCGGACTGTTCGTGCTGGAGAACGCCTTCTCCGACGCGCCGCGCGTGCGCGACGTGCTGGCGGACGCCGTGGTGGAGCGGGGCCGCCTGAAAGGGGAGGCCCTGCGCGGAGGCATCTCCCCGGCGGTGCTGTCCTATGACGGCGAGGGCCTCCTGACGGAAGAGGGCGACCCCGGCGGCGGTGCGTTCCTCTCCCCGGAGCTGTCCTACGACGGGAAACAGGTGCTGTTCTCCTACGTCGAGTGCCGGGGCGATCCCCGCCACAGCTTCCGCAGGGAGAATCCCGGCAACTACTGGGAGAACCCGTGGGACCCCGGCCGCGCCTATCACATTTTCAAGGTCAACGTGGACGGCACGGGGCTGGAACAGCTCACCGACGGGCCGTGGAACGACATGCATCCCTGCTGGATGCCCGACGGGCGGGTGGTGTTCGTCTCCGAACGGCGGGGCGGTTTCCTGCGCTGCGGGCGCGTGTGCCCGACCTACACCCTCTACCAGATGAACGCCGACGGCGGCTTCGTCCGCCCTTTCAGCTACCACGAGACCCACGAGTGGCTGCCCAGCGTGGACCACAACGGCATGGTCGCCTACACGCGCTGGGACTATGTGGACCGCGACAGCGACATCGCCCACCACCTCTGGCTGGCCTACCCCGACGGCCGAGACCCCCGCAGCCCCCACGGCAACTACCCCCGCGTGCGCGAGTCGCGGCCGTGGATGGAAATGTCCATCCGCGCCATCCCCGGGTCGCACAAGTACATCGCCACCGCGGCCACGCACCACGGCCAGCACTTCGGCTCCCTCATCACCATTGACCCGCGCATCGAGGACGACCAGTCCACGGGCCAGCTCCGTCGGATTACGCCCGAGGCCATGTTCCCCGAGGCGGAAGAGGCGCCCGGCGTTCCCCGGAAACCCCGCGGGGGCGGCGGCAAGGGGCAGGTTTACGGCACCCCGTGGCCGCTGAACGAGGACTTCTATCTCGCCGTGTACGACGCCGGCGAAAAGCACTACGGCATCTATCTTGTGGACGGCTTCGGCAACCGGGAACTGGTCTACCGCGACCCCGACATCGCCTGCTCCAACCCCATCCCCCTGCGAGCGCGCCCCGTGCCGCCGGTGATTCCCGTGCAGACCCACTACGCCGAGCGTCCGGAGGACCAGCCGAAGACCGGCACCGTCTCCGTGATGAACGTCTACGACTCCCGGCACCCCTTCCCCGGGGGCACCAAAATCAAAGAGCTGCGCGTGATCCAGCTCTTCGCCAAGTCCACCCCCAAGCCCCTGGAGCCGAACATCGGCATGGGCGACGAGTCCCTGGCGCGCGGATCCCTCGGCACGGTGCCCGTGGAGGAGGACGGCAGCGTCCATTTCGAG
>JAKPUV010000537.1 GCA_029554925.1 Candidatus Hydrogenedentota bacterium
ACCGGCTTCATCGGGATCCAGATGAACAACTGGGGCCAGCTCGACACCAACGGCGACGACCGGGCCTCCATGCCGGAGTTTGAGGTGTCCACCTGGACCGCCCTCGGGCCGCTGTTCGCCCTGGACACGAACGAGGACAACGCCATCTCGCTGGCGGAGTACCAGGCGTTCAACCCGGCCCTGCCGGCCGGGGTGTTCAACGCGGCGGACCTCACGGTGCCGAAGAACGGCGTGATTGACTGCGACGACCTTGAGTTCGTCGTGGTCACGGTGCCGGACCTCGCGGGCCTGACGCAGGCCGAGGCGGAGGCGGAAATCACCGCCGCCGGGCTGGCCGTCGGCCAGGTCGCCAGCGAGCACAGCGACACCGTGCCCGCCGGACAGGTCATCCAGCAGAATCCGCCGGCGGGCGCCTCCGCCGCGCCGGGCGCCATGGTGCACCTGGTGCTGAGCCTCGGGCCGGCGCCGGTGCCCGTGCCCGCCATCACCGGCCTCACGCAGGCGGCGGCCGAGGCGGCGCTCACCGGCGCGGGCCTTGTCGTCGGCCAGGTGTCCGAAGCCTATGACGCCACCGTGCCCGCCGGGCAGGTCATCAGCCAGGATCCCGCAGCGGGGGCCGAGGTGCTTCCGGGCACGCCGGTCTCCTTTGTCGTGAGCCTGGGCGTGCGCATGATCGCCGTGCCCGACCTCTCCGGCATGACCGCCGCCGAGGCCGAGGCCGTGCTGCTCGGCGCGGGACTCACGCTGGGCGCGGTCACGGAGGAAAACAGCGCCACCGTGCCCGCCGGGCAGGTCATGGGCCAGAACCCGGCGCCGGGCGTGGAGGTCCTGGAGGGGACCGCCGTCGCCGTGACCGTGAGCCTCGGGCCGCTGCCCGTGGCCGTGCCGAATGTCACCGGCATGGCGCAGGCCGCCGCCGCCGCGGCGCTCTCCGGCGCGGGGCTGGCCGCCGGCCAGGTCTCCGAGTCCTACAGCGCCACGGTGCCCGCCGGGTCCGTCATCAGCCAGAACCCCGCCGCCGGGACCCTGGTCCTGCCCGGCGCGGCGGTGGCCCTCGAAGTCTCCAAGGGCCCCGCGCCCGCGGGCGACATTCCCGTGCCGAACCTCGCGGGGATGACCCAGGCGCAGGCGGGCGCGGCGCTCACCGCCGCCGAACTGTCCCTCGGCACGGTCTCTGAGGTCTACAACGCCACCGTGCCGGCCGGGCAGGTGATCAGCCAGAGCCCCGCCGCCGGGGTGGAGGTCGCCGCCGGGACGGCGGTGAACCTCACCGTGAGCCGGGGCCCCGAGCCTGTCGTGGTGCCGGATGTCACCGGCATGACCCAGGCGAACGCCGCCGCCGCCCTCACGGGCGCGGGGCTGGACGTCGGCCAGGTGGTCCAGGCCTTCAGCGACACCATTCCCGTTGGCCGGGTGATCAGCCAGGATCCCGCCGCGGACGCGGAGGTGCCGCCGGGAACGGCGGTGGACCTCGAAGTGTCCAAGGGTCCGGCGCCCCCGGGCGACATCGCGGTGCCCAGCCTCGCCGGGATGACACAGGCGCAGGCAGGCGCCGCGCTCACGGGCGCGACGCTCGCGCTGGGCGCGGTGACCGAGGCGTACAGCGCGACCGTGCCCGCCGGGCAGGTTATCAGCCAGAATCCGGCCGCCGGGGCGATGGTCGCCGCCGCCACGCCGGTGAACATCGTCCTGTCCAAGGGCCCCCATCCCGCGGACGGGGTGGCCGTGCCCGACACAGCCTACATGACCGGGGCGGTTGCCGAAGGCATGATCACCGGCGACGGGCTCACCGTCGGCCAGACCACCGAAGAGTGCAGTGGCACGGTGCCCGAGGGGCGCGTGGTCCGCACCGATCCGGCGGCGGGCACGGTGGTGGCCCCGGGCACGGCGGTGAATCTGCACGTTTCGAGCGGGCCGTGCCCTGTGGCGGTGCCCAATGTGGCCGGGATGACGCAGTCCGCCGCCGAGGCGGCCGTCACCGGCGCGGGCCTCACGGTCGGCGCGGTGACCGAGGCCTTCAGCGACACCGTGCCCGCGGGGTCCGTCATCAGCCAGGATCCCGCCGCCGGCGCGCAGGCGCAGCCCGGCGCGGCGGTGGCCCTCGTGGTGAGCAAGGGTGTGGACCAGGCGGTTTCGGACGCGGCGCGGGCGTCGCTGGCGGGGATGTTTGAGGACGCCGACACGGACGGCGACGGCTCCCTGAGCTTCGGCGAGGTGCAGGCGGCCGCGCCGACGGTCACCCAGCTCGTCTTCAACGCCCTCGACGCCGACGGCGACGGCCTCCTCTCCGCGGAGGAGCTGGGCGTCGAGACCGGCTGCGGGTGCGGCTGCAAGAAGTCCGACATGACCGTGGACGGCCTTAAGTCGCG
>JAKPUV010000554.1 GCA_029554925.1 Candidatus Hydrogenedentota bacterium
CCAGGTACTGGTGGTAGGCGCCCGCCATGTCCCACCAGGTCTGCGTGCGCTCCCAGTGGACACCGTAGGGGCCCATGGCCATGCCGGGGAAGCGGTCGAGCCAGGGCTGCGCCTGGCAGCGGTGGAAGGCGAACCGGTTGATGCCCGCGCAGAGGGCCCAGTCGCCCTGGGCCTTCATGGAGGCGGGGTGCTGCCGCCAGTCCTCGCCGGGGGCGGCGGTGAAGGCCTCGGCCGCCACAACGGCCTTGCCGGTGGTGTGCGCGGTGGACGCCGCCTCGATGCAGCTGAATTCGGTGCTGAACCCGAAGCCCTTGGACCAGAACTCGCACATGGGCACGTCGGCGACCGCGCCCATCTCCATGTCGGAGCAGGGGTTGAGGTCGTAGGGCTCGCTGGAGAAGGCCAGCCCGCGCTTGGCGGCCAGGCCGCGCAGACGGCCCACGTGGTTTTCGATGACCAGCTCCTGACCGGTCTGCCGCAGGTCCCACAGGAAGCGCTCGGTGGCCTCCACGCTGTCCACCACACGCCCCGTCAGGGCGGGGAGGAAACGCAGGGGGGCATAGCCGCGCCGCTGCTCGAATTCGGCGGCGAAGCCTTTCGACCAGTTCTGCGCGCCCATCTCCCAGCTGTCGAAATGGAGGGTCGTCAGGCCGCGCCCCGGGTTTTTCGGCGCGCCGGCGTGGTCCAGCAGGGTTTCGATGTAGGCGGCGAAATGCGCGTCCAGCGCCGCCGGTTCAAACTTGTCCGACTCCAGCCCCAATCCGGGCAGGGGGGCTGGGCGGGTGGTCTGTCCGGTGATGGTGCGGCCAAAGCGGAGGATGGTCCACGCGCCCTCCGGCGCGTCCCACACCAGCCGCCCGTCCGGCGCGAACATCGCCGTGAGGTCCACCACCCCCTCCCGGGGCACGCACTGCTCCGCGGGCGCCGCGCCGGGGTCCGCGGGCGCCGGGAGGAACGGCTTCACGCCGGGCATGGAGGAGTAGGGGTCGCGGCGGTAGAGCGCCTTTTCGTCGGCATCGGCGATGCGGGCACTCTCGGCCGGGGTGGGGAAGGCCAGCACCGCGACGTCCTCGTAGAACTCCTCCCAGAGTTTTCGCAGCTCCGGCGTGAGTGTGCCCTCGCCGAAGTACGGTGTGCGCGGCTTCGGCTGCGGCAACACGGCGTCAAAGCGCCCGGGGCCGGTGAAGGGAGTTTCGGAGGCGACCAGATGCTGCATGGACTGCTCCGGCTTCACCCACGGTCCGCCGGTGCCGCACCATCCCGGTCCGGCGGCCAGGGCGATTTCGAGGCCCAGCCGGTCCGCCTCGGCGAAGGCGTGGCCGAGCATCTCC
>JAKPUV010000564.1 GCA_029554925.1 Candidatus Hydrogenedentota bacterium
CCCGGCAGGTCCTCGCAGGCGATCAGGGCCGAGAACTCCGCGGATGCGGCCGCCTCGGCGAACTTGGCCTGGGGGAAGAGGCCGAACAGCGCGCGGGCGCGCTTCAGGGAGCGAAGGTCCCTGATGGGTGCGGAAACGCCCTGGAAGAGGGCCAGCTCCTCCAGTTTCGCGCGGATTTCCCCGCGTGTGTGCTCGTTCTGGCGGTGTTTCTCGTCCAGCCCCCTCGCCTCGGCGAAAACCGCCTCCAGATCGAAATCCGCCAGCGTCCGCTCCAGCTCGCCGTGCTCCACCACCAGCGGCACCGGCGCCAGTCCCTTAATGAACGACTGCTGCTCGGGCGCGAAACTGTCCACGAGCCCCAGGGCCAGGCCGATCTTCTGAAGGGGGGTGTCGCACTCCTCGGTGGACACCTGCGTGTGGCGCAGGGCGCCGTCCGCCTCCCCGTGCATCGCCGTCACATCGGCGACTTCCATCGCCCCAAGGTCAAAAAGGCGCTTAAAAACACGGCTCGTGCGGTTCTTCTCGCAGACGACCGTCACCTTTTTCATGCGGTCAATGGCCATGGGTCACGCTCCGGTCTTTTCGCCGGCCACCAGCCGGGCCGTCACGGCCTTCACCTGCCCCGCGATCCGCTCCGCGGGGATCTGGTCCAGCCGGGCACGGGCGGCGCTGTGCTCCTCGTCGGCCTTCTTGAGCTCCTGGGCGACCTTGGCCTCGGCGTCGGCCCGAAACGCGGCCATCCGCCGCTCGACCGACGCGGCCACCTCCGCCCGCGCCGCCGCCGCCTGCTCCTCCGCCGATGCCTCCAGCCGCTTCGCCTCGGCCTTCGCGGACTCCACAACCTGGTTTGCCTGCGTCTCCAGCGACAAGACGTTTTCTATAAGAGACATGGTTGCCGGTTTCCCTTGTGGTGGTTGACCGTGTCCGCCCGGTGCCTGCCGCACTGCAACTTGCGAATAATGCCACAACCCCTTGCCGGGGCGGCACCAGACGAGCGTTTCGGAGTATATCAGGGTCCCGCGGGGCGGTGCAAATGTTTTTTTCCTGCCGCCTGGAAGGCCCGAAACGGGCGTGTTTGTAGCAGAATGAGCAGTTAAGAAGCCCGGGGCGGGGAGGGGGGGGCACGGTCCGCCGGGTCGGTGGTGGAGCACGCGGACCGGCGGGCCGGGCGGGGGGATACGGGGACGCATGGGCGGTTGTGGAATAAATTTTGACAGGGGGGGCGGAGTATGGTAAACTATCGGGTCGCATCCCAGAAGGAGAGGTCTGTCTTTGTCAACAAACATCCGGTTACGCAGACCAGAAGAAACGGGAACACGACTCCCCTGACATGACACGACCCCCCTCACCCCGCGCAACGAAGGAGAAACTGCATGGCTGTCGCCCACCCGCTTGAATCGCGCAAAGTCCTTGGCAGGATCCCCGACCGGGTCGACCTTCCCGACCTCATCGAAATCCAGACACGCTCCTACGACGAGTTTCTCCAGTGGGACCTTCCGCCGGACGAGCGGAAGCCCCAGGGGTTGCAGGAGGTCTTTCAGGAGATTTTCCCGATCAGCTCGCCGAACGGGCTGACCAAGCTGGATTTCGTGCACTACGCGTTCACCCCGCCGAAGTACACCATCCAGGAGTGCCAGGAGCGCGGCGCGACCTATGCGGCGTCGCTGAAGGCGCTGCTGCGCCTGACGCGCTACGAGGAGGTGGGCAACAACGAGTTCCGCGAGAAGCTGCTGGTCGAGCAGGAGGTCTTCTTCGGCGAGCTCCCGCTGATGACACCCGTGGGCACCTTTATCATTAACGGCGCCGAGCGCGTGATCGTGAGCCAGCTGCACAAGTCCCCGGGCGTCTCCTTCGAGAAGCGCCTGCACACGAACGGCAAGACCATCCTGAGCGCGCGGATCATCCCGTACCGGGGCGCCTGGCTGGAGTTCGAGTACGACCTTAACGACTACCTGTGGGTCATGATCGACCGCCGCAGCAAGCTGCCCGTGACCACCTTCCTCAAGGCCTTCGGGTTCGTGGAGCCCGAGGAGATCCTCTCGCTTTTCTACACCTTCGACGAGGTGACGATCTCCCGGAACAAGTTCAAGGTGAACGGCAAGCCGGCGGCGCAGGAGGAGCTGGTGGGGCGCTGGGTGGCCGCGGACGTGTTCGACCCGGAGACGGGCGAGATTTTCGCGGACGCGGCGCAGGTGCTGACGGAGGCCGCGCTGAACCGCATCCTGAACTCCCACGTGACGGAGATGCGCCTGCTCAACCCGGTGGAGGTCCAGAAGGACCAGGCCATTGTGCACACGCTGAGCCAGGACAACATCATGACGCAGGACGCGGCGATGCAGGCCGTGTACGCCAAGGTGCGCCCCGGCGACCCGGCGACGCCCTCCACCTACCGCACCTTCTTCCAGAAGCTCTTCTCCGACGCGGCCCGCTACGACTTCGCGGCGGTGGGCCGGTACAAGATCAACCGCAAGCTCGGGCTCAACATTGACCAGGGCACGCGCACCCTCACGACGGAGGACATCGTCAAGACGCTCCAGTACCTGGTGCGGCTGCGCGGCGGCGAGGGCGTGCTGGACGACATCGACCACCTGGGCAACCGCCGGGTGCGCGCCGTGGGCGAGCTGCTCGCCAACCAGTTCCGCACGGGCCTGGCCCGCATGGAGCGCACGGTCCGCGAGCGCATGAACTACACGGACGAGGAGCAGCTGACGCCGCAGAACCTGATCAACCCGAAGCCCGTGGGCGCGGTGGTCAAGGACTTCTTCGGCCGCAGCCAGCTCTCGCACTTCATGGACCAGATCAACCCGCTGGCCGAGCTGACCCACAAGCGCCGCCTGAGCGCCCTGGGCCCGGGCGGCCTGAGCCGCGAGCGCGCGGGCTTCGAGGTGCGCGACGTGCACCCCACGCACTACGGCCGCATCTGCCCCATCGAGACCCCGGAAGGCCCGAACATCGGCCTCATGGCGTCGCTGTCCACCTACGCCCGGATCAACCGCTACGGCTTCCTGGAGACGCCCTACTACAAGGTGAGCGACGAGCGGGTGTCGAACAAGGTGGAGATGCTCTCGGCGTACGACGAGGACAACTACACGATCGCCCAGGCGAACGCGCCGCTCGACGAGAAGCGCAAGTTCGTGAAGAGCCTCGTGTTCTGCCGCCGCCGGGCCGACTACCCCCGCGTGACCCCGAAGGAGGTGGACTACATGGACGTGTCCACCAAGCAGCTGGTCAGCGTGGCCGCCGCGCTGATCCCCTTCCTGGAGCACGACGACGCCAACCGCGCCCTGATGGGCTCGAACATGCAGCGCCAGGCGGTGCCCCTGCTCCGCGCCGAGGCCCCGCTGGTGGGCACGGGGCTCGAGCACGTCACCGCGCGCAACTCCGGCACCGTGGTCCGCGCCGAGCGCGAGGGCGAGGTGGTCTACGCCGACAGCGAGCGTATCCGCGTCAAGGTGAGCGAGCGCGGCGACAACCCGTTCCGCCCGGACGAGGACGAGTACACCCTGCGCAAGTACATGCGCTCCAACCAGAACACCTGCATCAACCAGCGCCCGATCGTGGTGCGCGGCGACAAGGTGGGCAAGGGCCAGATTCTGGCCGACGGCCCCGCCGTGGACCGCGGCGAGCTGGCCCTCGGCCGCAACGTGCTGGTGGCGTTCATGCCCTGGCAGGGGTACAACTTCGAAGACGCCATCATCATCAGCGAGGACGTGGTCAAGGACGACGTCTTCACCTCGGTCCACATCTCGGTCTTCGAGATGGAGGCCCGCGACACGAAGCTGGGCCCCGAGGAGATCACGCGCGACATCCCGAACGTGAGCGAGGAGGCCCTGCGCAACCTCGACGACGACGGCATCGTGAAGATCGGCGCCAAGGTCGGGCCCGGCGACATCCTCGTCGGCAAGGTGACGCCCAAGGGCGAGACCGAGCTGGCCCCCGAGGAGAAGCTGCTGCGCGCCATCTTCGGCGACAAGGCGGAGGACGTGCGCGACGCGTCGCTCACCCTGCCCCCGGGCTCCAGCGGCGTGGTGGTCGACGTCAAGGTGGCCAGCCGCAAGGACAAGTCGTCGGACGCCCAGGCCAAGAAGAGCATCACCCAGGAGGTCAAGAAGATCGAGCGCGGCTACGAGGAGCGCATCGCCGACATCCGGGCGACCTTCGAGGAGCTGGTCCACAAGGACATGGTCGGCCTCAAGATATTGGAGGACGTCATCGATTTCCGCACCGACAAGCTCGAGCTCGAGAAGGGCAAGCGCGTCCGCCCGACGCACCTCAAGTCCCTCGACTACAGCGTCCTCTCGCGCCTGCGGGTGGAGGACCGCGACGTGCAGCTGCGCTTCACGCGTCTGGTCAACATGGCCGCCATGGAGGAGGCCAAGCTCATCGCCTACCGCGACGCGCGCATCGAGCGCCTGCGCAAGGGCGACGAGCTGGCCCCCGGCGTCATCAAGGTCGTCAAGGTCTTCGTCGCCAGCAAGCGGCGCCTGTCCGTCGGCGACAAGATGGCCGGCCGCCACGGGAACAAGGGCATCGTGTCCCGCATCGTCCCCCGCGAGGACATGCCCTTCCTCCCCGACGGGACGCCCGTGCAGATCATCCTCAACCCCCTGGGCGTGCCCTCGCGCATGAACGCGGGCCAGCTGCTTGAGACGCACCTGGGCTGGGCGGCCCGGGCCCTCGGCATCAAGGTGGCGACCCCGGTGTTCAACGGCGCCTCCGAGGAGGTCATCCGCCAGCACATGCGCAAGGCGGGGCTCCCCGAGACGGGCAAGATCCAGCTGCGCGACGGGCGCACGGGCGACCCCCTGCACCAGGAGACCTGCGTCGGCCAGATCTACATGATGAAGCTGAACCACCTGGTGGACGACAAGATCCACGCCCGCGCCATCGGGCCCTACTCGCTGGTGACGCAGCAGCCCCTGGGCGGCAAGGCCCAGTTCGGCGGGCAGCGCTTCGGCGAGATGGAGGTGTGGGCCCTGCAGGCCTACGGCGCCGCCTACACCCTGCAGGAGCTGCTGACCATCAAGTCCGACGACATCCAGGGGCGCACGCGCTCCTACGAGGCCATCGTCAAGGGCGACCGCGAGATCGACCCCGGCACCCCCGAGTCCTTCAACGTGCTGGTCCGCGAGATGCAGAGCCTCTGCCTCGACGTGGTCAAGCTCGTGAAGAAGGAAGGTTTGACGGAAACCGAAGAAGAACTCCTGGAGGACTGAGTTTTGGCCAAGTACATCGCGACGACCGGCGACCGTTTTGACGCCATCCAGATCCGCCTCGCCTCCCCGGAGGAGGTGCTGAAGTGGTCGCACGGCGAGGTGAAGAAGCCGGAGACGATCAACTACCGCACCTTCAAGCCGGAGAAGGACGGCCTTTTCTGCGAGCGCATCTTCGGCCCCGTCAAGGACTGGGAGTGCGGCTGCGGCAAGTACAAGAAGATCAAGCACCGCGGCATCACCTGCGACCGCTGCGGCGTCGAGATCACGGAGTCCAAAGTCCGCCGCGAGCGCATGGGCCACATCAAGCTGGCCGTGCCCGTGGCGCACATCTGGTTCTTCAAGACCTCGCCGAGCTGCATCGGATACCTGCTGAACCTGTCCATCCGCACCCTTGAGCGCATCATCTACTTCGAGAACTACGTGGTCCTCGACCCGGGCACCACGCCGCTCGCGCGCATGCAGACCATGACGGAGGACGAGTACCAGGAGGCCCGCGCGCAGCACGGCGCCGACGCCTTCACGGCCAAGATGGGCGCCGAGGCCCTCAAGGACTTCCTCGCCGAGCTGGACCTCGAGGCCCTGAGCGCCGAGCTGCACAACGAGTTCGCCGCCTCCAGCTCCGTCCAGGCCCGCCAGAAGGTCGTCAAGCGGCTGAAGATCGTCGAGGCCCTCCGCAAGTCGGGCAACAGCCCCTCCTGGATGGTGCTCGACGCGCTGCCTGTGATCCCGCCGGACCTGCGGCCGCTGGTGCCCCTTGAGGGCGGCCGCTACGCCACCAGCGACCTGAACGACCTGTACCGGCGCGTGATCAACCGGAACAACCGGCTCAAGCGCCTCATCGACCTGCGCGCCCCGGAGGTGATCCTCCGCAACGAGAAGCGCATGCTCCAGGAGGCCGTGGACGCCCTGTTCGACAACGGCCGCCACGGGCGCACCGTCCTCGGCACGGGCAACCGCCCCCTGAAGTCCCTCAGCGACATGCTCAAGGGCAAGCAGGGCCGGTTCCGCCAGAACCTGCTGGGCAAGCGCGTCGACTACTCCGGCCGCTCGGTCATCGTCGTCGGCCCCGAGCTCAAGTTGCACCAGTGCGGCCTGCCCAAGCGCATGGTCCTCGAGCTCTTCGAGCCGTTCATCATCAACCAGCTCAAGGAGCGCAACATCGCCACCACCATCAAGGCGGCCAAGCGCATGATCGCCCAGGGCAAGGACGAGGTGTGGAACGTCCTCGAGGACGTGATCCGCGACCACCCCGTCATGCTCAACCGCGCGCCCACGCTGCACCGCCTGAGCGTGCAGGCCTTCCAGCCGGTCCTCATCGAGGGCAAGGCGATCCGCCTGCACCCGCTGGTGTGCCGCGCGTTCAACGCCGACTTCGACGGCGACCAGATGGCCGTGCACGTGCCGCTCTTCCCGCAGGCGCAGCTTGAGGCGCACCTGCTGATGATGTCCTCGTCCAACATCTTCTCGCCGTCCGACGGGTCCCCCATCGTGACGCCCAGCCAGGACATCGTCCTCGGCATCGCCTGGATGTCCAAGGTCCGCCGCGGCGCGAAGGGCGAGTGGAAGGACGCCTGGACGGGAAAGAACGGCGAGCTTCTCCAGCCCGGGCGGGTGTACCCCGGCCCCGAGGCGGTCGTCCTCGCCCATGAGGCGGGCCTGGTGGACATCCACGCCCGCATCAAGGTGCGGGTGGACGGGGGTCTCCTCGACACGACGGTGGGCCGCGTGCTGCTGGCCGAGCACCTTCCCGAGGGGATCACGGTCAGGGACGTGAACACCCAGCACGACCAGGGCACCATCGGCAAGGTGATCGCCGCGTGCTACGCCAAGTACGGCCACCACCGCACCGTCGAGCTGCTCGACGCCCTCAAGGCGGTCGGCTTCAAGTACGCCACCCTCTCCGGCATCTCGATCGCCATCGGCGACATGGTGATTCCGGCGGAGAAGCAGGAGGTCGTCTCCAAGGCCGAGGCCGAGGTCGCGCGCATCGAGAACATGTACTCGAACGGCCTGCTCACCTCCGGCGAGCGGTCCAACAAGATCATCGACGTGTGGACGGCGGCCTCGGAGGCGGTGGCCGCGGCCATGCTCCGCGCCATGGAGGAGAACGAGCAGGGCTTCACGGGCATCCACCTCATGTACGAGTCGAAGGCCCGCGGCAGCAAGTCCCAGATCCGCCAGCTCGCCGCCATGCGCGGCCTCATGGCCAAGCCCTCCGGCGAAATCATCGAGTCCCCAATCCTCTCCAACTTCCGCGAGGGGCTCACGGTGATCGAGTACTTCATCTCCTCGCACGGCGCCCGCAAGGGCCTCGCCGACACGGCGCTCAAGACCGCCGACGCCGGCTACCTCACCCGCCGCCTCGTGGACGTGGCGCAGGACGTGGTGATCGAGGAGGAGGACTGCGGCACCCTTGAGGGCGTCTACATGGAGGCCCTGATGGACGGGTCCGAGATCGTCGCCCCGCTCAACGAGCGCATCGTCGGCCGCCACGTGCTCGACGACGTGTTCATTCCCGGCGAGCCGGAGCCGGTCGTCGCGGCGGACGAGGAGATCACCGAGGCCAAGGCCCGGCGCATCGCGGAGTCCGGCCTGCAGGGCGTCAAGGTGCGCTCCGTGCTCACCTGCCAGTCGCGCCAGGGCGTCTGCGCCAAGTGCTACGGGCGCAACCTGGCCACCGGCAAGCTCGTGGAGATGGGCGAGGCCGTCGGCATCATCGCCGCCCAGTCCATCGGCGAGCCCGGCACGCAGCTCACCATGCGCACCTTCCACATCGGCGGCGCGGCGAGCCGCCAGGTGGAGAACACCGAGATCAAGGCCAACGAGGGCGGCCGGGTCGAGTTCCGCAACATCCGCACCGCGGTCAACCGCGACGGCAAGACCGTCGTTGTGAACCGCGGCGGCGAGCTCGTCATCCAGAACGCCGAGGGCAAGGAGGCGCAGCGCGCCCTCGTGCCCACGGGCTGCGAGATTTTCTGCGAGGACGGCCAGAAGGTGCGCAAGGGGCACCTGCTCTACCGGTGGGACCCCTACAACATCTACATCGTGGCCGAGGTCAACGGCAAGATCCGCCTCGAGGACATGATCAAGGGCGTGACCATCCGCCAGGAGGTCAACAAGGAGACCGGCATCGAGGAGATCATCGTCACGGAGCACAAGCACGACCGGCACCCGCAGATCGTGATCTGCAACCCGCAGAAGGACTCCGAGATCCTCTCCTTCAGCACGATCCCCTCGCAGACCCATGTCATGGTCAAGGACAACGACATGGTGCGCGCCGGCGACATCCTCGCCAAGACCCCGCGCCAGTTCACCAAGACCAAGGACATCACGGGCGGCCTGCCGCGCGTTGCCGAGCTCTTCGAGGCGCGCCAGCCGAAGTCGCCCGCCATCATCAGCCACATTGACGGCACCGTCGAGTTGAAGACCGCCGCCAAGGGCATGCGCCAGATCGTGATCAACCCGCCCGTCGGCAAGCCGCGCGAGTACCTGATCCCGCCCGGCAAGCACCTCAACGTGCAGTCCGGCGACCGCGTGTACGCCGGCCAGCGCCTGACCGACGGGCCCATCATCCCGCACGACATCCTTGAGGTGCAGGGCGAGGACCACCTCCGCCGCTACCTGCTCGACGAGGTCCAGCTGGTCTACCGCATGCAGGGCGTGCGCACCAACGACAAGCACATCGAGGTCATCGTCCGCCAGATGCTCCGCAAGGTCCGCATCAAGGACGACCCGGGCGACACGCCCTTCCTGGCCCACGAGGAGGTGGACAAGCTCCGCTTCGCCGAGGTGAATCAGGAGACCCGCATGCGCGACGGCCGCCCGGCCGAGGCCGACCCGGTGCTCCAGGGCATCACCAAGGCCGCCCTCAGCACGAGCAGCTTCGTCGCCGCAGCCTCGTTCCAGCAGACCACCCGCGTCCTCACCGACGCCGCCATCAGCGGCAAGCGCGACTACCTCTCGGGCCTCAAGGAGAACGTCATCATCGGCCACCTGATCCCCGCGGGCACCGGCAGCCGGCACTACCAGACCTCGCGGCCCGTCAGCGCCGTCAAGGAGGACTTCTCCGAGGAGCTGGAGATCGCCGACCTGTCCGAGCCGGAGACCGGGGAGGAGGCCGGCTGAGGCGCGCCCCCGGGCAGGGCCTGACAGCGTGACTTTTCGCGCGGTCCCCGCCGGACGGGGCGCCCCGTCCGGCGGGCCGCGCAAACTTTGGGGCGGTTCGCCCGCCGCAGAGGGAGAGCATCGGATGAAGAAGGCACGTCTTTTTCTGGCCGTTGCGGCGCTGCTTGCCGCCGCGGCGGGGGCCCTCGCGGCCGAGTCCCGGCTGGTGGACAGCGTGGTGGCGGTGGTTGGCCGCGAGCCCATCCTCCAGAGCGACCTCCTTCAGGACATCGGCCCCCAGATCCAGGACATCCGCAAGACGGCCACCTCCCAGGAGCAGTTCGCCGCCGAGGTGGACAAGGCGCTTGAGCAGGCGCTCGAGGCCGCCATCGAGTACAACATCCTCTACCGCGAGGCGGTGACGGCGGGGATTGAGGTGAAGGACAACGACGTCGAGAGCCGCCTCGACACCATCCGCAAGCAGTACGAGACGGGCGAGGCCTTCGCCGCCGCCCTGGCCGACGCGGGCACGACCGTCGGCGACTTCCGCGAGCGTGTGCGGCGGCAGATCATGGCCTCCGCCATGGCCATGCGCAAGCGCCTGGACTTCGAGAAGGAGGTGGTGGTCACGGAGGAGGACATGTCCCGCCACTACCAGGACCACAAGTCCGACTTCGAGCACCCCGCCCGCATGCAGGTCCGGCGCATCTTCATCCCCGCGGGCGCCGACGCACGCGCCCGGATTGAGGCTCTGCGCGGCGAGCTGGAGCTCGGCGCGGACTTCGCCGAGGCCGCCCGCGCGCAGTCCCAGGGACCCGAGGCGAAGGAGGGCGGGCTCGTGGGCTGGGTCAAGGCGGGCGACATGGTGGCCGAGCTCGACGCCGTCCTCGCGGGGCTCAAGCCTGGCGAGACCAGCGGCGTGGTCGAGACGGAGTTCGGGTTCCACCTGCTCAAGGTGGAGGCCCGTGAGGACGCCGGCCTCACCCCCTACGACAAGGCCCGCCAGGAGATCGAGCCCCTTCTCCGCAAACAGCGCGTGGACGAGCGCTACAAGAAGTGGATGGGCACCCTCCGCCAGCGCGGCAACGTGCGGATCCTCAACTGACCCGCGCCCGTCCGGGGGCGCGCGCGGCCGGAAAATCTTGATTTCCGCGGCCGAAAAGAGGATTATCTTAGCCGAGGTCCCGGGGAATCCCCCTTCCCCCGGAAACGCCGAAAAGCCGGTTTCCACAGGTGTGTTGTGGAACCCGGGACAATCCCGGGGCGCGCGCCAGCGCCGCCCGCAACCCGTAAACAGCAGAAGGACAAGACGTACATGACAAGGATCGCCGACATCAAAGCCCGCGAGATTCTGGATTCCCGGGGCAACCCCACCGTGGAGGTGGACGTGTATCTCGCCTCCGGATTCATGGGCCGCGCGGCCGTGCCGTCCGGCGCCTCGACCGGCGAGAACGAGGCCGTCGAGCTGCGCGACGGCGACGCCAAGCGCTACCTGGGCAAGGGCGTCACCAAGGCCGTGAAGAACGTGAACGACGTCATCGCGCAGGAGCTCATGGGCATGGACGCGCTCAACCAGCGCGAGATCGACCAGACCATGATCGCCATGGACGGCACCCCGAACAAGGGCAAGCTGGGCGCCAACGCGCTCCTGGGCGTCTCGATGGCCGTGGCGAAGGCCTCCGCCGAGTTCCTGGAGCAGCCGCTCTACCGCTACCTCGGCGGCGTCAACGCCCACATGCTGCCCGTGCCCATGATGAACATCCTCAACGGCGGCAAGCACGCCGACGGCACCGTGGACTTCCAGGAGTTCATGGTGATGCCCGCGGGCGCCAAGACCTTCCGCGAGGCCCTGCGCATGGGCGCCGAGATCTTCCACGCCCTCAAGAAGGTCCTCAAGGAGAACGGCTACAACACGTCGGTCGGCGACGAGGGCGGCTACGCCCCCAGCCTCAAGAGCAACGACGAGGCCCCCGAACTCATCATGAAGGCCATCAAGGCCGCGGGCTACAAGGCGGGCAAGGACATCTTCCTCGCCCTTGACCCGGCGTCCAGCGAGATGGTCAACGAGGCCGAGAAAAAGAAGAAGAAGGGCTACTGCTTCTTCAAGTCCGACCCCGGCCGCATCGCCACCAGCGACGAGATGATCGCCCTGTGGACCGGATGGTGCGCCAAGTACCCGATCATCAGCATTGAGGACGGCCTGGGCGAGGCCGACTGGGCCGGCTGGAAGAAGCTCACCGACGCGCTCGGCGGCCGGGTGCAGCTGGTCGGCGACGACCTGTTCGTCACCAACACCCATTACCTCGCCAAGGGCATCAAGCAGGGCGTGGCCAACAGCATCCTCGTGAAGGTCAACCAGATCGGCACCATCACCGAGACGCTGGACGCCTGCATGATGGCCCACCGCGCCGGCTACACCACGGTCATCTCCCACCGCAGCGGCGAGACCGAGGACGCCACCATCGCCGACATCGCCGTCGCCGTCAACGCCGGCCAGATCAAGACCGGGTCCGCCTCGCGCAGCGACCGCGTCGCCAAGTACAACCAGCTTCTCCGCATCGAGGAGCAGCTGGGAAGCCAGGCCTGCTATCCCGGCATGGCCGCCTTCAACCTCAAGTAACCACCGGAGAGGGCCGGGGCGGGAACACGGGTTCCCGTCCCGGCCCGCCTGCATTCATGCTCAAGGGGCTCCTGAAATTCCTGCTGGTGTGCGCCGTGGCCGCGGGGCTGGCCTATCTCTACCACCGCCACCGCGACTTCAACGGGAGAATGGAGACCCTGGAGCAGAACCGGCAGGCCGTGGAGGATCTCCGCAGGGAGGTCCAGGACCTCCAGCACCGCCTGAATGAGGCCTCCGAGCGGGTCCGGCGCCTGGAGTCGGACCCCGTCGAGCGTGCCGCCGTCGTGCGCCAAATGCGAAAATTCGCCGGGGAGGAGGAGAAAGTCTTCCGCATGGAGGAGGGGGCCGCGCCCGCGCCGCTCCCCGCCGTCCCCGCCCCGGCCCAACCGGCCCCCTGAAGCCGCGGGGGGCAGGGAGAACACGTCCATGGACGCCTTGGAAGCCCTCCGCACGCGCCGCTCCGTGCGCCGCTACGCCCCCGGCCGGGAGATTCCCCGCGACACGCTTGGGCAGATCGTTGACTGCGGTCGTCTGGCCGCCTCCGCGCGCAACACGCAGCCGTGGGAGTTCGTCGTGGTCACAGACCCCGGCCGCCTCGCCGAAATCGCCGCCCTCACCGCCCACGGCAAGTTCATCGCCGACGCCTCCGCCTGCGTCGCCGTCTTCTGCCGCGACGGCGACTACCCGCTCGAGGACGGCTGCGCCGCCACGCAGAACATTCTCGTGGCCGCCCGGGCGTTCGGCCTCGGTTCCTGCTGGGTGGCCGGCGCCCGCAAGGAGCACGCCCCGGCCGTGGCGGCCCTGCTGGGCGTTCCCCCCGGCATCGGGCTGATCAGCCTAGTTGCCCTGGGATACCCCCTCGACACGCCCTCCCCGGCCAAGCGCCCCCTGGCGGAGGTCCTCCACTGGGAGCGGTTCTGATCCGCCCCGACCCGGGCCCCTCCGCCGGGCTTCCCTTTTCTTCGGGGATGGTGTAGAATTCCCCCAGGTGCGCGCACGCCCCGGGACAACCGCTCCGGGGCGCAGGTAGTCCCGGGACGCGGCGCCGTCCGCGCCGGGAAAAGAGGAGAAGCCAATGCTTCGGGGCGGCGAAAGACCCGGTCAGATTCCCGAAGGGATGTTCGGGAACGTGGACGCCCGGCTGCCGATTTTTCCCACCGGAAGATTCGAGCGCGTTCCGGTCTTTGTCTTCCTGGGCGGGCTGATGCTTGAGCTGGTCGCCGCCTATGTCGCCACCTTCTACCTCAAGCGCCCCTACAACACCGTGGACGAGCTCATGAGCCTGACCGCCACCGGCGTCATGTGCGCGGGCACGCTGATGTATCTGAGGGCCTTCCGCGCCGTCTCTTGGGACGCCGCGGTCGCGTCCAGCCTGGTGATCATCTCCAAGGCCCTCGACCTCGTCCGCGAAACCCGCGCGTTCAACGAGGTGCCCCTGATCGGCATCGAGGACAGCCGCAGCGTCTCCTTCAAGGCGGTCATCTTCGCGGCCGGCGGCGCCCTGATCATCATCGCCCTTTTCCGTGCCGTGCGCACCATCGCCCTCGCCAACTGGAAACTGGAGCGCCAGAACCAGATCCTGACGCGGGAGCAGCAGGAGCGCGAGCGCGCCGCCGCCGCCCTGCGCGAATCCGAGGCCATGCTCCTCCTGGTGATCGAGAGCATTCCCGAGGCCGTCTGGTGGAAGGACCGCGAGTCGCGCTACCTGGGCGCCAACATGCTGCTCGCCGAGATCATGGGCGCGTCCTCGCCCGCGGAGTTCATCGGGAAGCGCGACACCGACTTTCCCCACCTTGGCGGCCTGGCCGAGGGCTATGTCGCGGACGATCTGGAGGTCATGCGGCGGCGCGAGCCCGTGTTCAACATCGTGGAGGAGGTGCGGTATCCCGACGGCGGCATCCGCGTCGTGCGCACCAACAAGGCACCCCTCTACGACGCCGACGGCGACATCATCGGCACCCTGGGCTTCTGCCGCGACATCACCGAGGACCGGAAACTCGAGGCGGAGCGGGCCCGGCTGGTCGCCGCGCTCAACCAGTCCGAGGAGCTGGTGATCATCACCGACCCCGAGGGCGTCATCGAATACGCGAACCAGGCCTTCGAGCGCGTGTCCGGGCTCTCCTCGGCCGATGTGTTCGGAAAGGATCTCAACGTCACCCTGAGCCCCGACCACCCGCCGGAGGAGTACCGGGCCCTTGTGGACCGGGTGACGCGCGGCGAAATGTGGCAGGGCCTGCTGACCAACCGGCGCAAGGACGGCACCTTCTACGAGGTGCTGGCGACCATCTCCCCCGTCCGCAACGAGGAGGGGACGATCATCAACTACGTCGTCCTCGAGCGCGACGTGACCGAGGGCCGCAGGATGGAGCAGCAGATCCGCCAGGCCCAGAAGATGGAGGCCCTCGGCCAGCTCGCGGGCGGCGTCGCCCACGACTTCAACAACCTGCTCCAGGTGGTCAGCGGGCACATCGAGCTGACCCTCAACAAGGTGTCCGCAAACGCCGCCGTCGCGGAGCAGCTGCGCAACGCGGGGGACGCGGTCATGCGGGCGGCCCGCCTTGTGCGGCAACTGCTCATTTTCAGCAGGCACCAGGACCTGACGCGGGAGAACCTCGACCTCAACGTGTGCGTCCAGGAGCTGCTCAAGATGCTCCGGCGGTACATCGGCGAGCATGTGGGCATCCTTTTCCGGCCCGACGGCTCCGACATGCGCTTCGTGGGCAGCGCCGTGCAGATGGAGCAGCTCATCATGAACCTGTGCATCAACGCCCGCGACGCCATGCCCGCCGGCGGCGTGATCACCCTGGAGACGGCGCGGGAGACCCTGTCGCAGATCCCGGCCGACTTCCCCTGGGCGTCCCCGGGCGAGTATGTGCGCCTGTGCGTGCGGGACACGGGCTGCGGCATGTCCCGCGAAACCCTCGAGCGCGTGTTCGAGCCCTTCTTTTCCACCAAGGAGGTGGGCAAGGGCACGGGCATGGGCCTCGCCACGGTCTACGGCGTCGTCAAGCAGCACAACGGGGTCATCACCGTGGAAAGCGCCCCCGGCGCGGGCACCGTCTTTTGCGTCTTTCTGCCCGCGGGCGGGGAGGTGCCCGAAAAGCCCCACACCGACATAGAGGACATCTTCCTCGAGGATCCGGGCGGGGTCGAGACCATCCTTTTCGCCGAGGACGACCCCGACATCCGCAAACTCGGAAACACCTTCCTCGCCGACGCGGGCTACCGCGTTATAACGGCGGCCGACGGCGAGGACGCCCGGCGCCTTTTTGCGGACCATGCGGAGGAGATTTCCCTGGTGATTTCCGATGTCATCATGCCGGGGCTCTCCGGCGGCAGGCTCCACGCGGAGATCACCGCCATACGGCCCGGGGTGCCCTTCCTCTTCACCAGCGGATACAGCCGCGACGAGCTCCGCGACACCGTCCTGCCCGAGGCCAGCGGCGTCATCCTCCGCAAGCCCTACCTGAGGGGGCGCCTGCTCCGCGCCGTGCGCGCCGTGCTCGACCATGCGGGGCCCCTGCCCGACGAGCCGGACCCGCGCATCCTGTGACCGGCCTCTTTCCGTGAAAGAAACCGGCGCGGGGAGGGGGCTCCCCGCGCCGGCGTCCTGGTTCTGCTTCGGGACTACTTCTTCAGCGCCTTGCCCGCGTCGCCGCCGACCCGCACCTTGAAGCCGAGGTTGCGGCACACCGCCACCAGCTCCTGCAGGATGTCGCCGTAGCCGATCACAATGTGGTTCGACATGTGCGTCGCCATGAGCTCGTCGCGGCCGTAGCCGGGGATGTGCACGTTCGCGATGGGCCACGTCGGCGTGGTCTTGTCCAGCCGGTCGCGCAGCTCCGCCTCCGGCAGGTCCACCACCTCGCCCGTGCCGCAGTCCATGCCCAGCTCGCCGTAGGCCTCCCAGCAGCGCGCCCAGGTGATCACGCCCGGCTTGGAAACGCCCGAGCAGGTGCCGCCGCCCATGGGGAAGTACAGCGCCGACTGCCGGTACACATGCGTCTTCTTCCACCCGCCGAAGTGCGCGGGCGGCGCGCCGCCGGAAATCAGGAACACCCACACGTACTTGCCCGCGTACTCTCCGCCCCAGCGCACGTCGTGCAGCGTGGTTTCCGAGGCCATGCCCTTCCGCTCGTAGATCTCGTGCATCAGCAGCTGCGGCACGCCCGCGCCGATGTCGCCCTCGTTGAAGTGGGGGATCGGCTTCCCGGCATGGACCGGCTTCCCGGACTCCAGGCCCCTCACCGCCGGCCGGTCCGCGTTGTTCAGCATGCCCTCCACCAGGTCGGAAGCGGGCACGCAGCGCGCCAGCCCGAGCTGGTAGGGGATGCCCACGCTGCTCAGGCCGTAGCGCTCCACAAAGCGGCACGCCGCCACGTACATCTTCATCTGCGAGAGCACCTGGTCGTACGTCAGCTCCGTGAACTTGTTC
>JAKPUV010000567.1 GCA_029554925.1 Candidatus Hydrogenedentota bacterium
GCCCCGTCCTTCGCCGACATCTTCTACAACAACTGCTTCAACAACGGCATGCTGCCTGTTGTCCTGCCGGCCGGCGAGGTGGAGGCCCTGTTCGGCGAGGTGCGCGCCGCGGAGGGCTACGCCCTCACGGTGGACCTGGAGGCGCTGACCATCACCAAGCCCGGCGGCGCCGCCCTTTCCTTCACGCTTCATCCGTTCCTCCGCGAGCGGCTGCTGAACGGGTGGGACCAGATCGGGCTGACCCTGCTGCACGAGGAGAAGATCACGGCCTACGAGGCCGCCCGCGCCCGGAGCCCCCGCTGACGCGCGGAGCCGGCCCCGTCACACGGCGGGAGACCACACCATGCCCATGTACACCTACCAAATCATCAACGACGACGGGAGCCGCGGCGAACTGGTGCAGATCGAGCACGGCATGAACGAGCCCGCCCTCACCGAGCACCCTGAAACCGGCCAGCGGGTGGAGCGCGTGTACGCGGCCCCCCACGTCGCGGGATGGGGGAGCGAGCGCAAGGGCAAAGAGCTCACCAGCGATGAGAATGTGGGCCGCCTGGGCTTCACCAAATACGTGCGGAACGGCAAGGGGCACTACGAAAAGCACACGGGAACGGGACCGGACCATTTTTCGGTGGACAAATGAGGTGCTGCCCGGGACATCCGGCACGGGCGAAATAAACTCTTGACAAACGGACCCGCAAACCGTATTATATGTCTCGAGAGAGGTCCGGAGCCGACGCCCGCAGGGGCGACCGGGGACGGACGCGGCAGGAGAAAGTCCGCGAATATGGCGCATACGGAAAGCAGAACGGGGTATTCGGCCGCCGGGAGCGGTCCTGCCCCGGTGCCGGGCGCAGGGCGCGCCTCCCGTATCCACGGCGGCGCTTGTCGGTCCCCCCTCCAAATACCGGCGTATTGCGCTGTGGCGTCCCGGGTTTCGTCGCAAACGAACGGGAGATTGCCGGGGTACCCCCCGGAAAATCTTGGAATAAAGTGTTGACAGAATCTCAGATTTATGATACTCTGGTCTCGTGATCGGTTGGGAGAGTTGATGCCGAAACGGAAATGGTCGTAACAGCATACTGGGTTCATCCCGTCCGGTGTTCGGCCGGGGGAGCCACAGCAGAACCGAGTGGAGTGTCACATCGGTGGGTTTCAGAAGACCGAAAAAAGCCATAGGCATAGACGTCGGGAGCCATTCCGCCAAGGCGGTCCTGATGAGCCGGTTTGGCGGACGTCTGCGCGTTGAGGCGGCTGTGCAGGTGCTGGTGGACCGGAATCTCCTGAACAGCGACCCGAACGAGGCGCAGGCGCAGGCCGTGCGGGAAACGCTGCGGGAAATGCCGGTCAGCCAGTGTCTCGTCGTTTCCGCGATGGCGGGACAGACCGTGGTCGTCCGCTATCCCCGGCTGACCGTCAAAAGCCGCGAAAGCCTTGAGGACGCCATCCGGGCGGAGGCCTCCCACAGCATCCCCTACGATCTGAACGACGTGTTTCTTGACTGGCACATTCTGGAGGAGGCGGCGGAGGGGGACCAGCGCCAGGTCAAGGTGCTGCTGGTCGCCGCGAAGCACGAGGTGATTGACTCCCGCATGCAGGTGCTGTCGGCCTCCGAACTCCAGCCCGGCATGCTCGGGGTGGACTCGCTGGCGCTGGCGGACGCGGCGGAGGCGTGCGATTTTCTGCGTGTGGGCGAGACGGTGGCGCTGATCAACGTGGGCCTCACCTCCTCCTGCGTGCATTTCGTGAAGGACGGGGCCTCCAGTTTCATCCGCGAGGTGAACTGGGGGCTGCGCGAGGCGGTGCAGGCGGTGGCCAAGGACCGCCGTTTCACCTACGAGGACGCCCTTCGGGAGATGGAGGAGTACAAGTACACGCCGGAGGAGGTGCCGGAGGCGACGGTGGCGGAGATGCTTGAGGCCGAGGAAGACGACATTCCGATGGCGAAGGAGGCCACAAAGCAGTTTCCGAAGCTGGCCCCCATCGGGGACCCTTCCCTGCTCGAGCCGCTGGCGGATGAGTTGGAGGACCTGCCCGGCGCGGGGCGCCAGGGGCTTTCGGACGACGGCTACATGCCCGCCGGCGGCGGGATGGCCGTGCGCCCGCTTACGGAGGTGCTCGCGGCGCCGTTCACGCGGCTGTCCGCCGAGTTCCGCCGTTCCTTTGACTTCTACGAGCACCAGCTCTACGAGCGCCCCGTGGACCGCATCATCGTGTGCGGCGGCGGGGCCATGATGGCCTTCCTTCGCGACACCCTGCAGTACGAGCTGCAGGTGGACAGCGTGGAGGTGGCACATCCGGACGACAGCTCCCTGCTGCTGGGGTCGCGGTCGGCCGTGGAAGACTTGCTTGAACGGCCGCCGCAGTTCATGGTCGCCATTGGGCTGGCCGCGCGCGGCATGGCGGATCTATGAGGTGCCGGGCCAATGATACGGATTAACCTGCTGCCCCATGCGCTCCGGCCGGTGAAACGGTCGGCGTTGCCGCACATACTCAGCCTTGCGGTGCTGCTGCTCGTGCTGGCGGGCCTGGTGGCGCTCTTCATGGGCGAGCTGGGCACCTACGCCGCCGAGGGCCGGAACCTGAAGAAGGCCAAGGACGATCTGGCCGCGCTTGAGAGCGTCGTCGAGGAGCACAACAACCTCAGCCAGAAGAAGGTCCAGCTCCAGGACAAGATCGAGACCATCCAGAAGATCCTCGCCGACCGGACCCTGTGGTCCGAGTGGCTGCACCAGCTTGCCTCGCTGACCCCGCCCAACATCTGGTACAGCCGCGTTCGGCTGCTGACCCGCAAGTTCCAGGAGGAGCGGCAGAAGCTGGACAAGAAGGGCCAGCCGGA
>JAKPUV010000572.1 GCA_029554925.1 Candidatus Hydrogenedentota bacterium
GGAGTATTATTTCGGGGAATACCCGGCGTCCTTTTTCGACTTCATCGTGGTGGACGAGTGCCACCGGGGCGGGGCGAACGACGAGAGCACCTGGCGGGACATTCTGGAGTATTTCGCCCCGGCGGTCCAGCTCGGCCTGACAGCGACGCCGAAGCGGAACGAGAATGTGGACACCTACGCGTATTTCGGGGAGCCGGTGTTCGTGTACTCGCTGAAGGAGGGGATCAACGACGGGTTCCTGACGCCGTTCCGGGTGCGGCAAATCTCGACCACCCTCGACGACTATGTGTACACGCAGGATGACATGGTGCTGGAGGGCGAGGTGGAGTACGGGAAACGGTACACGGAGACGGACTTCAACCGGATCATCGAAATCCGGGAGCGGGAACAGGTGCGGGTGCGCCTGTTCATGGAGCAGATCGCCCCGAACGAGAAGACGCTGGTGTTCTGCGCCACCCAGGCCCACGCGCTGGCGGTGCGCGACCTCGTCAACCAGATGAAGTCCGTGCCGGACCCCAACTACTGCCACCGCGTGACGGCGGACGACGGGCCGCTGGGCGACCAGCACCTGCGCGACTTCCAGGACAACGAGAAGACCATCCCCACGGTGTTGACGACGTCGCAGAAACTCTCGACGGGCGTGGACGCGCGGAACATCCGCAACATCGTCCTGATGCGGCCCGTCAACTCCATGATCGAGTTCAAGCAGATCATCGGACGCGGCACCCGGCTGTACGACGGGAAGCACTACTTCACGGTCTACGACTTCGTGAAGGCCCATCACCATTTCAGCGACCCCGAATGGGACGGCGAGCCGGAAACCCCGGAGGCCTGCACCGTCTGCGGCCACCATCCCTGCCAGTGCCCGAGGCCGGAACCGAAACCCTGTCCGGAGTGCGGGCAGTGGCCCTGTGTCTGCGAACGGGAGCGCTGCCCCGTGTGCGGCCGGCTGGACTGCGTCTGCAAAAAGCGGACCCCGGCGCGGGTGAAACTCGCGGACGGCAAGGAGCGGACGGTGCAGCACATGGTGTGCACCTCGTTCTGGCATCCCGACGGCACGCCCATGTCGGCCCGCCAGTTCATGGAGCTGCTGTTCGGGCGGCTGCCGGACTTCTTCCGCGACGAAGAGGAGCTGCGGCGCATCTGGAGCGACCCGGACACCCGGCGGCGGCTTCTGAACGGCCTGGCCGAGAAGGGCTTCGGGACCGAGCAGCTCGCGGAGATGCAGCGCATCGTGAACGCGGAGGACAGCGACCTCTTCGACGTGCTGGCGCATGTCGCCTACGCCCTGCCGCCGGTGTCCCGCACGGCGCGCGCCGCCGCCGCCCGAAACCGGATGCACGGCCTGTTCACGCAGAAACAGGAGGCGTTTCTGGACTTCGTGCTGGGTCATTACGAGCGCGAGGGGGTTGGCGAGCTGGACAAGGTGAAACTGCCGCCGCTGCTGAAGCTCCGCTACCGCAACGCCATCGCCGAGGCGCGCGCCGACCTGGGCAGTCCCGAGCAAATCCGGGGCATGTTCACGGGGTTCCAGAAGTACCTCTACCAGCCCGCGCAGTACGTGTGACGTTGGCTGAAAGCCGGGTGCCCGCCGGTGCGGTCTCAGACGAAAAGAAGGAGATGACGCATGTGGACGATGCTTGTGGTTGCGGTGGCGCTGGCGGCGGATGCCGCCGGGACGCCTCCCCTGAAAACATTGGATGACATCCGGATCCGGGACCCGTTCGTGCTGCCCGTGGCGGAGACGGGGTGGTATTACCTGTATGGCACGGGGCGGCCCCTGGGGGAGCAGGGCTTTGACGCGTACCGGAGCCGGGACCTGAAACAGTGGGAGGGGCCGTTTGCGGTGTTCCGTCCGCCCGCGGGGTTCTGGGGAGTGAAGGATTTCTGGGCGCCGGAGGTGCACCGGTACCGGGGCAGGTATTACATGTTCGCCACGTTCCTGCCGAAGGAACCGGAGCAGCGGGGCACGGGCATCCTGGTGGCGGACGCGCCGGAGGGGCCGTTTGTCCCGCATTCGGAGGGTCCGGCCACGCCTCGGGAGGTGCGCGCGCTGGACGGCACACTTTTCATTGACCCCGAGGGGAAACCGTGGATGGTGTTCTGCCACGAGTGGGAGCAGATCGTGGACGGGTCCATCTGCGCGATGCGCCTGTCGGAGGATCTGAAACGCGGCGAGGGCGCGCCGGTGACGCTGTTCCACGCGTCGCAGGCGGCCTGGGTGGTGCAGATGGGCTTTGGCGACCGCCAGGGCAAGATTACTGACGGGCCGTGGGTCTGGCGCGAGCCGGACGGGTCGCTGGTGACGCTGTGGTCGTCCTTCGGCGCGGGGAAGCAGTACATGACCTCCACGGCGCGCAGCGCCTCGGGGAGCATCACCGGGCCGTGGGTGCCCTCGCCCGAACCCTTCTTCAAAACGGACGGCGGCCACGGGATGTTCTTTGAGACCTTCGACGGGAAGCGCCTGCTGTCCCTCCACCAGCCCAACCGCCACCCGGACGAGCGGGCGAAATTCTTCACCTTTGAGGCCGCCGACGGCATGGTCCGCGTGACGGGGCCCTGGGACAGGCCCTGACGAAAGGGAACGGCATGAAAGCATTCCGCGTGTTGCTGGGGGCGCTGCTGCTGTCGACCGCCGCCCTGGCGGGGGAGACTGCCGACAAGCCCCTCTACCGCGACCCGGTGCATGACGGGGCGGCGGACCCGGAACTGGTATGGAACGCCGCCGAGGGGAAGTGGTTCATGTTCTACACGAACCGCCGCGCGAACGTGCCGGGCCTCAAGGGCGTCTCGTGGGTCCAGGGCACGCGCATCGGCATCGCCGAGTCGGAGACGGGGGCGCGGTGGCGGTACCGGGGCGTGGCGGAGATAGACTACGGCGAGGGGGAGTTCAGTTACTGGGCGCCGGACATCGTGACGCACGGGGGCGTGCACCACATGTTCCTGACCTTCGTGCCCGGCATCCACACCGACTGGGGGCGCGAGCGGCACATCCTCCACCTGACCAGCGACGACCTGCTGAAGTGGCGTTTCGAGTCCCGGCTGGACCTGGGCTCCGACCGCGTCATAGACGCCTGCGTGTTCCGCGCGCCCGGCGGCGGCTGGCGCATGTGGTACAAGGACGAGGGCCGCGACAGCCGGACCTTCGTGTCCGAGAGCCCCGACCTGCACCGGTGGAGTCCGGGAAAGCCCGCGGCCGCGGACATCGCCTGCGAGGGGCCCAAGGTGTTCCAGTGGCACGACCGCTACTGGATGGTGACGGACGAATGGCGCGGGCTGGCGGTGTTCCAGTCCTCCGACTGCGAGCGGTGGGCCCGGCAGCCCGCCAATATCCTGGAGGCACCGGGCACCGGGCTGGACGACATGTTCACGGGCCGCCACGCCGATGTGGTGGTGAACGGCGGCCGCGCCTATGTCTTCTACTTCACCCACCCCGGCCGGGTGGAGAAGGACGAAGACCTCGGCATCTACGCCACCCGGCGCTCCTCCATCCAGGTGGCGGAACTGCGCCTGGAAAACGGGGAGATCGTGTGCGACCGCAACGCGCCCGTTGACATCCGCCTTGGTCCCGATGAGGATGCGGCCCGCTAGCGCTCTCATGACAACACACTGGCCCAGTGGCCACCTCCCGCAGGGGGAAACCCTTTCCGCGCCGACGCACAATTACCATTATTCGGCATTTTGAGATCAGGAACGGCCTGCAAACAGACAATATGTATTGACAGGGAATACCCGTCATGATAGGCTGTTGTGTGTGGAAGAGTACCTGAGGCAGGGATTTGTTTCGGCGGCGGGTTGACGGCTTGCGGCGCGCACTGCGTCGGCATACCGTGAAACGCCGGAGCGGGCTTGCCCTTCAGGGTCGGACAGCACAACGTATCGGAGGCTGGGCCATGAGACTTCACCGGGTGCACGCGGCGGTTGCGGGCTTTGTTGCGGTGTTTTCCGCCGTACTCGGGGGCGTTGTCTGGGACGCGGCGGCGGTGTGTCCGCTGCCCAGCGATCCCCAGCAGCAGCTGGAGATTGTCATCTCCATCGTGGACGTCAACCGCGACGGCGGCCTGAGTCTGGCGGAGATTCAGGCGCTGTATCCCGGCATGACCTCCACCTACTTTACCTTCGCCGACGGAAACCGTGACGGCAAGATCACGGCGGCGGAGCTGATGCCCTGGCTGAGCCTGCTTCCGGGGATGAACCTGCTCGGCCTGGTGGACGTCAACTTGAACCGCGCGATCGAGTATTCGGAGGTGGCGGCCTACGTCACGCCGGAGCAGTTCGCGCTGGTGGACATCAACGGCGACGGCGTGGTGGACTGCCTGGACATTGGCGGCGGTCCGGTTGAGGGCGAGGGCGAGGATCCCGTGGAGGGCGAGGGCGAGGACCCCGGCGATCCCCCGTGCCCCATCGGCGATGTGACGGCGGACACGCTGGTCGAGCTGGTGCTGATCCTGGTGGACACGAGCGGCGACGGCTCGCTCTCCCTCGGCGAGGTGCGGGCGGTGTATCCCGAGCTGGAGTCGGTGTATTTCACCCTGCTTGACAGCAACCGCAACGGTCTGCTGGACGCCGCGGAGCTGGCCGCGCTGACCGCCTTCCTGCCGCTGGATGACTTCCTGGGCGAGGTGGACCTGAACGGCGACGGCCTGGTCGCCTACGCCGAGGTCTCCCAGTATGTGACGGAGGCGCAGTTCGCCCTGGCCGACCTGAACGGCAACGGCTTTGTGGACTGTGAGGACATTGACCTGCTCACCGGCGGTACGGACCCCGGCGAGGGCGAGGGTGAGGATCCCGTCGAGGGAGAGGGCGAGGACCCGGTCGAGGGCGAGCCCGGCCCCCCGTGCCCCATTGACTTCTCCATGGCGAACATCGCGGCGGTGGTGGTTTCCCTGCTTGATGCCGACGGCAACGGCGGACTGTCGCTGGCGGAGATCGAGGCGATCTATCCGGACATGGAGGCGGTGTACTTCACCCTGCTGGACGGCAACCGCGACGGCATGATTTCGGCGGCGGAGCTCGCGGCCATCGCCGCCATCCTTCCCGTGGATTCCTACATCGGCATGGTGGACCCGAACGGCGACGGCCTGATCGCCTACGCCGAGGTTTCGGGATACCTCACGCAGGCGCAGTTCGACCTCATTGACACGAACCACAACGGTGTCATTGACTGCGTGGACGTCGCCGCGCTCACGGGCGGCGTGGTCCCCGTCGAGGGCGAGCCCGAAGGGGAGGGCGAGGACCCGGTCGAGGGTGAGGGCGAAGGCGAAGATCCGGTCGAGGGCGAAGGCGAGCCCGTCGGCCCCTGCCCGATTGACTTCTCCAACGTGCTGCAGACGCTGGCCCCGGTGGTGGTGTCCCTGCTGGACAGCAACGGCGACGGCGGGGTCTCGCTGGCGGAGATTCAGACCGTGTACCCGGAGATGGAG
>JAKPUV010000573.1 GCA_029554925.1 Candidatus Hydrogenedentota bacterium
CTTGTTGTACTCCGAGGCGGCGGCGTCGCCGATGGGGCCGGGGCGGCCGCGCTCGCGCAGGCAGAGGTCGCCCGCGGGCTCGCCGTGGTTGAACCCGACGAAGCAGTCCGGCTGGAACTGTTTCACCCAGGCGGCGGTCTCCGCGTGGCCGAGGCCGCCGTCGCCCTGGGCGTGGTCCATCCAGAAGAAGGCGATGGGCCCGTAGCCCGTGACCAGCTCGCGGAGCTGCTCCTTCTTGAGGTCCGGGTTGCTGCTGGACGCCCACACGGGGTCGCCCCATTTCTTCCCGCCAGGCTTCAGGCCGTCCTCCGGCAGGGGCTCCTGGATCCAGGTCCAGTCGCCCTCGGAAAAGTAGAGCGCGAGTTTCAGCCCGTACTTGTCGCAGGACTGCCGCAGCTCCGCGAGGACGTCGCGGCCCAGGGGGGCTTTTGTCACCTTGAAGTCCGTTGTCTTTGTGTCCCACAGGCAGAAGCCGTCATGGTGCTTGGCGAGGAAGAGGATGTATCCCATGCCCGCCTCCTTCGCCGCGCGGCACCACTGGTCCGTGTCGCAGTCCGCGGCGCGGAAGAAAGCGGGGTCCGTGACGCCGCGGGTCCACTCGTGGCCCGAGAAGGTGCTGAAGGACCAGCAGACAAACAGGCCGCTGCGCAGAGCGGACAGCTCCCGCGCGCGGGTTGCGTCGTCCTTCGCCTCCGGCGCGCCCGCGGCCAGGGCCGCGCACAGCATCATTCCCGCAAGCGTTTTCATGGATATCTCCTTTTTGTCAGGGCCGGGTGCGTCCGGCGGTCTTGATCCGTTCCAGCTCCTCCATCATCTCCGCGACCTTCTCCGGTGCCTTCTTCGCCAGATCCTTCTCCTCGCCGGGGTCGTCCTGCAGGTTGTACAGCTCCGGCTTCTTGCCCTCCGGCGCGATGAGCTTCCAGGGGCCCCGCCGCAGGGAAAGCATCTTTTTGTTGTACGCCTGGGCGACCAGATGGTCGCGGTAGAGGCGCTTCAATTCCGGGCGCGCCAGCGCGGGCAGCACGTCGAAGCTGTCCGGCCCCGCGTCGTCGGGCAGCGTCTCCATGCCCGCGGCGGCGGCGAAGACCGCCATCATGTCCACCAGCCCCAGCAAATGGGCGCACTCGCCCCCCGCCCGGATGCGCCCCGGCCAGCGGGCCAGCAGCGGCACGCGGTGGCCGCCCTCGTAGAGCTGGCCCTTGTGGCCGCGCCAGGGGGCGTTCGGCGGCTGCTTCGCGTGGAGGGCGTTCGTGCCGTCGTCATAGGTGTCCTTGATCGCGCCGCCGTTGTCGCTGGAGAAGACGACCAGCGTGTTCTCCGCGAGGCCGAGGCGGTCCAGCGTGTCGAGAACTTTGCCCACGGCGGCGTCGAGCTGGTGGATGACGTCGCCGCGCCAACCGCAGCCGCTCGTGCCGCGGAAGCGGGGGTTGGGCACCATCGGCTCGTGGATGTCGTGGGGGCAGAACTGGAGGTAGAAGGGCGCGGCCTGGTGCTTTTCGATGA
>JAKPUV010000578.1 GCA_029554925.1 Candidatus Hydrogenedentota bacterium
GGGGAGGAGCCGCTGCAGGGCGGGTTCGGCTGGAAGGACCAGCACATCGTGAAGACGGGCCTGACCTGGGAGGCGTCGCCCAAGTGGACCTTCCGGGCGGGCGCGGCCTTCGCCAATTCCCCCATCGACGAGGAGCATGTGTTCGCCAACGCGCTTTTCCCGGCGGTGGTGAAGACCCACGCCACGCTGGGCGTGTCGCGCGTGCTGACGGAGAACTCCGAGCTGCACTTCGCGTACCACCATGCGTTCAACAACCATCTGACGGACAACGGCAAGGGCGACCTCTTTTCCGTGCTGGGGAAGGGGTCGGAAATCTCCCTGCGGGAGAACACGTTCACGGTGCAGTACACGTACCGGTTCTGAGGGCGGTCAGTCTTCCAGGCCGGCCCCCCGGCAGCGGCGCAGGCGGACGGTGAAGACGCTGCCTTCGCCGGGGACGCTCTCCACCGCCACGCCGCCGTCATAGAGGGCGGCCAGTTTACGGACCAGCGCCAGACCGAGCCCGGTGCCGGGGATGCGCTCCGTCTCGCGCTTGCGGACGCGGCCGAACTCATGGAAAAGCCCCGCCGTCTCCGCGGGGGTCATGCCGATGCCCGTGTCGCGCGCCTCGATGAAGACGTGGTCCGTGTCCTGCCACAGGCGCAGCGACGCGGCGCCCCCGTCCCGGTTGTACTTGACGGCGTTGGAGACGAGGTTCTGGAGGATGCTCTCCACCTCCCAGCGGTCGGCGCGGACCATGAACGGCTCCGGCGCGTCGAGCGACAGCGCGACGCCGCGCCCGCGCGCGGCGGGCCCCGCCTCCTCCAGCACCGCCCGGGCCAACCGGGCCAGATCAAGAAACTCCAGAGCGCGCGGGCGCTCCCCAGACTCCACGCGGGTGAGATCGAGCAGGTCGCCCACGAGCCGGCGGGCGGCCTCCAGCCGCGCCAGCGCCCGCTCCACGAGGGGGGCGTAGGGGGGCAGGGCCGCGCCGAGGGTTCCGGCGTCGAGAATCTGCAGCGCGCTTTCCGCGGCGGCGAGGGGGGCCTTCAGCTCATGGGCGAGCACGGAGACGAACTCAAAGCGGATGCGGCGCTTCTCCAGGGCGTGCAGACGCTCCCGGCGGGTCTCCTCGAGAAAGCGCAGCGCCCGCGCCACGGCCTCCAGCAACTGCCCCGGCGTGAAGGGCTTGGGCAGGAAGTCCACCGCGCCGCGCCGCGCCACATCCACCGCGGCGGCGTAGGTGGGAAAGGACTCGGTCATGATGACCGCCAGCTCCGACCGGCCCTCGCGGGCCTGCGCCATGAGGTCCGCCCCGGCGGCGCAGGAGAGCTCGTTGTCCAGAATCAGAATGTCGGGCGAAAAGGCGGCGATGCGCGCGCAGCACCGGCAGGAGGAGGACGCCTCCTCCACCTCCAGCACGGCGTCGCCGCCGCCGGGCAGGGGCACGGCCCGGCCGCGGAGCGACTCCGCGGCCAAGCGCCGCAAGTCCGCGTCCGCGTCCACCACGAGCACCCGGACCGTCCCGTCCATGGACCGCTCCTTGCCGCGTGTCAGCGGCTCAGGGGGCCAGCCGTTCCACGGTGAACGGGGCCCTCAGGCCGTATCCCAAGAAGGCGTACTCGGAGCCCGCGGGCTGGGGCGACTCGGGCGCGTTGTTCCACGACCCGGGGTGGGTCAGGCCGGCGTCCTTGTTGCCCAGGTGCGGGCCGAGGGGGTTGCGCAGGCTGCCGTACACCAGCACGGAGACCGTGTTGGCCCCGGGGTTCAGCAGGCCGGTGATCTCGCACTCCGCGGGCTGGAGGTAGACCGGGCCCGCGGGCTGCCCGTTCACCGTCACCGTCGCGACGACGCCCGACCAGTCGGGAAGGGTCAGGAGATGGCGCGCCTTCGGGTCGTCCACCTGCACGGTGGCGGTGTACATCATGCGGTGGCCGAAGAAGGGCAGCCCATGGTCCTTCCACTCGCCCAGCCCCAGCGGCGCGCTCGGCACCACCAAGAAGCCCTTGCCGGCGGGCTTCAGGGCGAAGTCGCCGACCAGGTAGGCCGCCTCCAGCTCGTGAAACACCGTCATGGGCGACGCCTTGACCGTGAGGGTGTTGTCCCCCTCCCGGGCCACGTCCGCCAGGTCGATGCCGAAGAAGGCGCGGTCGAGCCACCAGTGGCGCGGGTTGTGGGCCACGGGCTTGCCGTTGCAGGTGATCTCGTAGAGGTCGGCGCGCTCCACGACGGCGAACAGGTGGTCCGGCGCCGGCCCCTCCAGGGTGAAGTGGTAGGTCGCCTCAAACCCGCTGTCCTGGGGGAACTCGGTCTTCAGCAGCTCGTCGCGGAACTGGACACAGTGGTCCCAGATGTTCCCGCGCAGGCCGTTCTTCTTGAAGACGTGGTCCGCCGCCTTCTTCCAGTAGACGCCCTCGAGGGTTTCGCCGCCCGCCGTCACGTCCACATAGTCCAGGATGAGCACGTTGTCGTCCGCGCGGCTCACGGCGATGTCCGACACCGCCAGCGCGGCGCGCCCCGTGGCGGGCGCGGGCGCCGGGGCGGCCTCCTTCGCCGTCTTGTCGAGGAAGAGCATCAGGCTGCCGCAGGGGCCCAGCGCGAAGGGCGCCGAAACCCCGTCCGCCGTCTTCTCGAAGGGGTGGGCGCGCACGCCCCCCTTGTCCAGCACGGCCTCGCGGACACCCGCCATCCCCTTCGCCACCACGGAGCCGGACGCGGAGGCGTCGTTGCTGGTGTTCACAATGAAAACGATCTCGCCGTCCGCCAGCTGGCGGCGGTGGTGGTAGACGATGGCGGCGTTGTCGGCCGCGAGAACGACCTCCGTGGGCTGCGGGCGCAGTTCCCGGATGCGGGCGGCCGCCTCGGACGCGGCAATCTGGCGCCATCCGGCCATGCCGCGCAGCTGCGCGCAGCGCGCGTCGGCCGCGCCGTCCACCAGCGAGGGCTGGTCCGGCCCGGCGCAGGAAAGCACCACGCCGCCCTTCTCCAGGAAGCCCTTGAGGAGTTCGGCGGTTTTGGCGTCGAGGGTTTCCATGTTCTCCGGAACCACGACCACGGCGTAGGCGCGGTTGCCCACGCGGAACCGCGCGCCGCCGTCTTCGGCGGTCTCCACGGCGCCGCGGTCGGCGAGGACGGCCTCGCTGCCGAGGTCAAACTCCGCCTGCGCCTTCGCGAGGGCGGTGACCAGGGCCTGGAAGCTGTCGCCCACGGCGGCCAGGCGCTCCCCGTTGGCGAAGTGGTGCATCCACGCGGTGGTCGTCGGCTCCAGCACGAGGACCTCGTTGACCTGCCCGCCCTGCGTCAGGCACCAGGTCACGCGGGAGAAGTAGTCCACGAGCGCGCCGTAGGCCTCGAACCACGGCGAGTGGTAGGAGAAGGTGGGCGGGTAGTCGCGCTTGCGCGCGCCGCGCAGGGTGACATCCGACAGGTGCTCGTTGAGCGTGTTGACCCCCAGCACCTGGAGCCAGTCGCCGATGCGCTTGTAGTCCTCGAAGCGCATCTCCGCGCCGCTGCCGCCGTACAGCTCGCACAGCGTGCGCGCGCGGCCCGCCTGGCTGGCCACGCTGGCCACCTCGAGCACGGCGCGCACGTTGCCGAACTGG
>JAKPUV010000611.1 GCA_029554925.1 Candidatus Hydrogenedentota bacterium
TACGAGGCCCACGGGAACACGCTGGCCGCCGCCATGGCGGGGTCCGTGGCGCAGGACGTGTACCAGGCGCGCGTCCGGCGTTTCGGGTCCACCATCGAGGCGCGGCTTTTCGACGACAAGGTGCCCGTGTCCGTGTTTGACACGCTGGTGTCGGGGGTGCGCGCAGCGCTGCCCACGCTCCACCGGTGCCTGGACATCCGCCGCCGGGCCCTGCGCCTGAAGGACTACCACGTTTATGACAACTACGTGCCGCTGGCCCCCGCGCCGGGGAAGGGCCAGCCCTATGATGCGGCCGTTGAAACCGTCTGCGACGCCGTCACACCCTTGGGGGACGAGTATGTGCGCCTGCTTCGGGCGGGCCTGACCGCGGGCCGCTGGGTGGACAAGTACGAGAACCGGAACAAGCACAGCGGCGCGTTTTCCTGGGGCTGCTACGACAGCCCGCCGTACATCCTGATGAACTACCGGGACGACGTGCCGGACAGCGTGTTCACCCTGGCCCACGAGGCGGGGCACTCCATGCACTCGCTCCTGAGCCGGCGCGCCCAGCCCTATCATTACAGCGCGTACAGCATCCTTGTGGCGGAGGTGGCCTCGACGGTGAACGAGCAGCTGCTGGCCGCCCGCCTGATGGAGAAGGCGCGGACAAAGCGCGAGCGGCTGCTGCTGGTCGCCAAGGAGATTGACGAGATCCGCTTCACCATCTTCCGCCAGACCATGTTCGCCGAGTTTGAGCGCCTGATCCACGCCGAGGCCGAGGCCGGCAACCCCCTCACGTTGGAGCGGTTCCGCAGCCTCTACAGGGGTCTGCTGGCGGACTACTTCGGCCCGGACACGGTGATAGACCCCTGGATGGAGCTGGAAGGCCTCCGCATCCCCCATTTCTACGGAGCCTTCTACGTCTACAAGTACGCCACGGGCCTGTCCTCGGCCATCGCGCTGGCGCGGGGACTCCTGCGCGGCGGCGAGCGGGAGCGCCGCCGGTACCTTCACTTCCTGTCCCTCGGCGGGTCCAAATACCCCCTGGACCAGTTAAAGGAGGCGGGGGTGGACCTCTGCACCCCGCAGCCCGTGGCCGCTGCCATGGACCGCTTCAAGGAACTTGTTGAAGAATTGGATGCGTTGGTGTAAAGTAAGAGTGACGTGGCCGCCCACAGGGGGAGCCTGCGGACGGCAATGAGGCCGGGGTGCTCAGGGGTGCCCGTTTCTAGGAGAAAGGATACCGTGTCATGTTTGCGCGCAGTGGAACAAGGGGGATGGTCTGTCTTGCCGTGGTGTGCATTGGATTTGCGGGGATGTCCCGCGCGGACGGCCTGGGCCGCCTGACCGTTCCGGTGGGGGGCGCCTCCCAGCGCGCCAGCAGCAGCAACGAGAACCTGCTCAAGAACGGTGACGCGAAGTCCATCGCCTGCGGGGAGACGCTGGTGTTGCTGGAGGCGGAGGGGCCGGGCGAGGTGACGCACATCTGGAACACCATCGGCACCGAGGACTTTTTCCACGGGCGGTCGGTGGTGCTGCGGGTGTACTACGACGGGATGGACAAACCGAGCGTGGAGGCGCCGCTGGGCGACTTTTTCGGCGTGGGCCACGGCGCGTACAAGGATTTCACCTCCCTGCCCGTGTCGGTGTCCAGCACGGGGCGGTCGCGGTCCTGCTACTGGCGGATGCCCTTCGACAAGTCCGTCAAGATCACCGTCACCAACGACTCACCGACCGTCAAGGTGGACTCCTTCTATTACTATGTGGACTGGCGGAAGCTGGACGCCCTGCCCGAGGGGACCCTGTACTTCCACGCGCAGTACCGCCAGGAATGTCCGGTGACGGCGGACAAGCCCTATGTGGTGCTGGACACCAAGGGCCGGGGACAGTATGTGGGCACCGTCCTTTCGGCGCACCAGATGGAGACGGGGTGGTTCGGCGAGGGCGACGACTTCTTCTACATTGACGGCGAGGGGACGCCCCGCCTGCGCGGCACGGGAACGGAGGATTACTTCAACGACGCGTGGGGTTTTCGGGAGTTCTGCACGCCCCACTACGGGGTGCCGCTCTATGAGGGGGTGCTCGCCGGGGACCGCGTCACGGCGTACCGCTGGCACATTGAGGACCCCGTGACCTTTGAGACCGCCCTGCGCTTCGAGATGGAGCACAAGGGCAGCGTCTTCGATGACCAGGCCCCGGTCACGTCCATGGAGCTCGGCGGCTTCCTCGACCGCGGCGACTGGTACAGCTCCGTGGCGTTCTGGTACCAGCAGCCCGCCGTGGGCTTCGCCGAGCCCCTGCCCCCGGCGGACAAGCGCATCCCGCCCTACAAGATCATCCGGGCGACCGAGATGGTCTTCACCGCGGACCCGCCCCTGCTCATCCTGCCCCAGGGCCCCCTGGTGCTCTACGCGCCGGGCCAGGAGCAGTCCTCCATCGAGTTTCAGTTCAATGTCGCCGAGGACGGGCGCTACCGTCTGGACGGCATCTTCATGTTCAGCCTCATGGGCGGCGTGTACCAGCCCATGCTGGACGGGAAGGCGGTCGGCGCGCCCCTCAACCTCGTCATCCCCAACGCGGACTACCGCTGGGTCAACCTGGACATTCACGACCTGAAGGCGGGGCAGCACACCCTCCGGTTCGAGGGGCGGCCCTTTGTCGAACCCATCCGGGCGCTCGCGACCACCTATCATGCCTTCGGGATCGGCGGCGTGAGCCTGCTGCGGCTCGATGACATGGACGGGTACCAGCGGACGCTGCGGCAGAAGCGGGAGGAGAAGAAGAACTGAGGGCCGCCGCGCCCCGGCGCGGAGGGCGGCGGGGTCAGTGCATGGTGGGGCCGTAGCCCTCCATGGTGCTCAGCAGGGTGCTCTGCGACTCCGCGTTCCGCGTCGTGCAGAGGACCGTGCTCAGCACAAAGTCCAGCGCGTCCAGGTCGATGTCGCCCTCCATCTGCATGAGGCGCTCGATCAGGAACTCCCGCTCGCGGGGCTCCACCAGGCCGTGCATGTCCAGACGCGCCAGGGCGCTGCGCGCCTCCGGGGTCAGGCGCGAGAACTCATACTGGACGAGATGCCGCATCGGGGCGGAAGTGGCGACGCCCCGGGGTGCGGACGCCTCCCCGCCCCGGGGAAACACGATCCGCATCGCCGCGTCGATGTCCCGGCGGCTGTACCCCTGCCCCGCCAGCCAGACCCGGATGGACGACTCGTTTTCGGCGGTCTGCGCGGGGTCTTCCAACCGCTGCAGCACCGCATCTATGACTTCAAGAAGGGACGATTTCATTCCTGTCTCCGTGGGAAAGGGGGCACCGCCCCCCTCCGGAACCATTGTAGGAGAACGCCGGGGAGGGTGTCAACCGTGGGAGAAAAAGGCGGCCTTTGCGCCCGTTTTCAGCGCCGCCCCCCTGGGGATGCGCGGCTCCTCAGCGTCCCCGCGCGGGCGGCCCCCGCCGTGCGGGCGGGTCCGACCCCAGCCAGTACACCTTCACATGGACCAAGCCCTTGGAGGTGTGCAGCTCGCGCATCGCCGCCTTGGACAGGTCAATGACCCGTCCGGGGATGTAGGGACCGCGGTCATTCAGTTTGCACACAACGGAGCGCCCGTTGTCCGCAACCACCAGATAATAGTCGCCGAAGGTGCCCTCCAGCATGGCGCACGAGTAAATGTCGTCGCGCAGACGCTCGCCCGAGGCGGTGAGGGAAGTGCTCTCCTTGGTCGTGTAGAACGATGCCACCCCTTCCGTCACCGGAACGAAGGGTTGCTGGGAAAGCAGCACCAAGGCCATGATTTCAAACATTAACTTGGGTCATCCTTTTGTTGCGCCGGCCTGTTCGGGGCGTTCCGGACCCGTGCCCGGTGCCGCCCCGGCCCTGGGGCTCCCGTGGAGTCCCCAAGAGTTGTTCCGTGCCGTTTCATCGAAACGGCGAAAACCGCGCCTTCTGTCGGCGCCGTCAAGAAACAACCGTCCGGCGATTGACCTGTAATACGGAGCGGGTTGCCAAAAGTTCCCGCAGGCACTCCTTTCAAAGGGTGCTTTTCGTTCAGCCCGACGTCACTCGGCGGGCAGCCCCACAAGGAACCGCCTCACGTTTTCCCAGGCAATCACAGCCTGGCGCGTTTGCCCTGTCGCGCCGCTGCCGTAATGCCCCAGCCCAAACAGCCTCCAGCCCTCCGGGGTGCGCACGGCACCGGCGGTTCGCTTTTCCGCCGGGTCCGCCACCAGGGAAAGGGCGCAGGCCACCGGGTAATCTAGCAGAAGCCTTCCGGCCATTTCAACCGCGGTCCGGGCCAGGGGATCCCCCAAATCCTCGGTGGGCGGGGGGGGCACCGGGGCCGGATGTCCCGCCCAGGCGGCCGCCCGGCCGTGTGGCAGCACCACCCCGCCGGCAAAACAGGCGGCGCCGGCCGCCGTGATCCGCGCGGCGGCCGCGCCTCCGGCGGCGGCGTCGGCCACGGCAATCGCCCACCCGCGCTCGGCGAGCAGGGCGTCCACCTCCCCCTCCACGGGGCGTCCCCGGTCCTCAAAGGCAATGCCGCCGAGCCGCGCTGCGGCCTCTGCGGCCACGGGGGCGATCAGCGCGTCCGCCGCCTCCGGCGACTCCGCGCGGGCGGCGATGCGGATGGTCACGCCGTCCACGGCGGCCAGCAGCCCCACGGTGGGGTTCGCCCCCGACAGGATGAGGTCGCCCATGAGGGCGTCCACCCGCGACTCGCCCATGCCGCAGACCCGCAGCACCCGGTAGCGGAGGGTGCCCGTGATGCCGAAGCGTTCGCAGAGGCGGGGGATGACCCGCTCCGTCAGCATGGGCTTCAGCTCGGCGGGCACGCCGGGCATGCAGACAACCACCCCCTTTGGGTCGTCCACAAAGAGTCCGGGGGCGGTTCCGTGGGGATTCTCCACGATTTCCGCGCCCCGGGGCGCCATGGCCTGCCGCCGGTTGTTTTCCGTGATCTTCCGGCCCATGTGCGCGAAACGCGCCTCAATGGCCGCGTAGATTTCAGGATGGTACTCCAGCGCCCGGCCCAGCACCCCGGCCACGCACTCCCGGGTGATGTCGTCCTCCGTCGGCCCCAGGCCCCCGCTGCACAGCACCACGTCCGCCCGCGACAGCGCGGTTTCCAGCGCCGCAGAGATCCGCTCGACGTTGTCCCCCACGGTCGTTTTGAAATAGACGTTGATGCCGTGTTCCGCCAGCGCCCGCGCCATGAACGCCGCGTTTGTGTCCACAATCTGCCCCAGCAGCAGCTCGGTTCCGATCATCATGAGCTCAGCGCGCATCGGCCTGCCCTTTCACGTGAAACAGCCCCAAATCTGTCTGCCCCCCGGTTCACTTTCGCACACGGCGCTTTCGCCGCGCAACTGCCGGGAAAAGGAATCCGCCGACGGGGGGGGGGCGGCGCGGGGCGGGCATGGGACGGTTTTTAGTTGACATGCCGTGAATGATGTGCAAAAATGGGAACGGGTCGGCTCGATTGGTTCGTCCCGAACCGGGCCGTCTTCCGGACCCGGATGGGATGGATCCTGTGAAAGGGTTGTGTCCGTGGCGGTTTTCGTGGGCTGGGTCGGCGAGCGATGCGGAATGCCCGGGAGGGCTGCATGGGGCCGTCTTGCGGCGGGAATGCGGTGCGGAGTGGCTGCGGGGGCCTCCTCCAAGGGGCCGGTGCCGGGCCGGTGCCCCGCGGGGGCCGCAGTGGTGTGACCTGACGGGCTGCGGGGCCTGTGGTGTCCGGGGGCGGACACGGCGGCACCGGGCGCGTTGAAAGAGAGCGATGAGACGTTTGCGCATCATGCCGCTTTCCCTGTTGTGGACATATGCCCGCGAGACCACCCCCTATCTGGTGATTCTCGCGGTGGCGGGGGCGTTTTTCTGGGGATGGCTTGCCTGGACCCGCGCCCAGCGGGACGTGGAGCGGGAGCGTTTCCACGAGTACAACAGCGCGCTGGTCGGGGATGTCACGGAGCGGATGGACCACTGCGCGCTGCTGTCGGAGGGGTTCGTGGGGCTGATTCTCTCCCGGGACGGGGAGGTGGGCGCGGCCGACTGGAACGAGTATTGGGCCTACCGGCGCGTGCCGGAGAAATACCCCTGGATCAAGGCGGTGGCCTGGTGTCCCGTGGTGGCGGGACCGGTGGACCGGGAGGCGCTGGTGGCGCGGATGCGCGAGGGGGGGATTGCGGAATACGAGGTGTTTCCCGGGGGGGACCGGGCGGAGTACGCGCCGGTGACCCTGGCGGAGCCCGCGGAGGCGCAGCCGGGGCTGCTGGGGTGCGATGTGCGGTTTCAGGAGGAGCGCCGCCGGTGCCTGGACGCGGCGCGGGAGAGCGGTGAAACCCGCATTTCGGCGCTGATGACGCTGGACATGTCACCGTTCACCAAGGGGGCGGTGATGGTCACCCCGGTCTACCATTCCGGCCGGCCCGCGGGCACGCCCGAAGAGCGTGTGGCGGCGGCGATGGGCTATCTGGTGACCGTGGTCAGTTTTGAGGGGCTGGCGGTGCGGGGGGACATGGGCGAGGCGGGGATGTCGGGCTACGAGGTGTACGACAACGGCGTGGAGACGCCGTCGAACCTGATTTACGCGAGCCGGGGGGATGTGCGGCGTCCGCGGGCGATGTTCACCGAGTCCCGCACGGTGGAGGTGTACGGGCGCCCCTGGGCCTTCTTTTTCGCCACCACCGACCGTTTCGAGGACCGGGTGGACCGCGTGACCCCCCTGGCGATTCTGGCGGGCGGCGTCTTTGTCACCGTGCTGACGGTGCTGTTGTTCATGCAGGAGCAGAAGGTGCGCGAGAAGGCCGAGGCCCTGGCGCTGGACATGACGGAGGCCCTGCGGCGCAGCGAGCGGGAATACCGGACCCTGACGGAGTCGCTGCCCATGGCGGTGGCGCGCCTGGGCCCGCGCATGGAGGTGATGACGACCAACGCGACGCTCCGCGACTGGTTCCCCGCCGCGAAGGACGCGGTGCGGGTCCTGTGCCACCAGGTGATGCGGATTCCCCCGTGCGACGAGCCCTGCGGGGACTGCCAGGTGCCAAAGGTGCTGGAGGAGGGCACGCCGCGCACCTGGGAGCGGGAGATCGAGACGGCGCAGGGCCGGCGGCTGGCCCGCATCAGCGCGATACCGAATTTCACGCGCCGGGGCAAGGTGTCGTCGGTGGTGGTGCTGATCGAGGACGTGAGCGACCGCAGGCAGGTGGAGGACTCGCGCATCGCCCAGGCGGCGGCGGAGGAGCGCGCCCGGACCAAGAGCCTTTTCCTCGCGAACATGAGCCACGAGATCCGCACGCCGCTCAACGCGATCATCGGCTTCACCTACATCCTGCAGCGGGACGCGGAGCTCACGGCGCGGCAGGCCGACATCCTCCAGACGCTGCAGCGCTCAAGCGAGCACCTGCTGGCGCTGGTGAACGACATTCTCGACCTGTCCAAGATCGACTCCGGCTATGTGCTGCCGGAGGAGGTGCCCTTCTCGCTGAAGCGCACGGTCAAGGACGTGGGGGCCGCTTTCCTTCCCCGCGCGTCGGCGAAGGGCCTGTGGCTGGTCATTAACAGCGGCAACGGGGTGCCGGACCACGTGGAGGGCGACGAGAACCGGCTGCGGCAGATCCTGATGAACCTCGTGGGCAACGCCGTGAAGTTCACCGAGACCGGCGGGGTGACCATCCGGGTCACAACCGCCTCCCGGAAGCCGGAGAAGGACGGCCGGATGCGGCTGGTCTTCGAGGTCGAGGACACGGGGCCGGGCATCTCGCCGGAGGACCAGCGGAGGCTGTTCCACGAGTTTGAACAGGGCGACGCGGGCCGGCTCCACGGGGGCACGGGCCTGGGCTTGGCGATCAGCCACCGCCTGGTGCAGATCCTCGGGGGCGAGTTGACCGTGTCCAACGGGGAGGATACGGGCACCCGGTTCCGCTTCGAGCTTTCCCTGCGCCCCGCCTCCGCGGAGGACTGCCCCCCGCCCGCGCCGAAAGGGCACGTCCTCCGGCTCGCGGACGGCTTTGCGCCCCGGCGGGTGCTGTCGGTGGACGACAACGAGGAGAATTTGGCGTTCCTGCGTGGGCTGCTGACCGCCGCCGGATTCGAGGTGGTGGAGGCGCGCGACGGGGCGCAGGCCGTGGAAAGTTTTGATGCGCACCGGCCCGACGCGGTGCTGATGGACATGCGGATGCCCGTCATGGACGGGTATGAGGCCATACGCCGCATCCGGGAGGCGGAGGGCGGCGGCGCGGTGCCCATCATCGGGCTGACCGCCAGCGCCTTCGAGGACCAGCGCGGCCGGGTGATGGCCGCCGGCGCCTCCGGATTCCTCACAAAGCCCTTCCAGCCCGACCAGCTCTACGAGTTGCTCGGGCGGCTCACGGGGGTCGAGTACGTCTATTCCGAAGAAGGGGGGACGGCTCCGGCTGAGGCGCCGCCGACCGGCGGGCCCTCCTTCGCCGACATCCCCGAGAAGATGGTCTGGGGGGTGCGGCGGGCGATGGAGTCCGGAAACATGAAGGAACTCTCCGAGGCCGTCGGCGAGGTCGAGGGGTTCAACGCCGAACTGGGCCGCCAGCTCCGGGAACTTGCGTCCAACTTCGACTTTGGCCGCATCCTTGAGCTGATCGGCACCGGGGAGACGGACGAAAGCCTGCTCTCGTGACGCCGGG
>JAKPUV010000620.1 GCA_029554925.1 Candidatus Hydrogenedentota bacterium
CCCGGCTCCGCGCCCTGGCCGAGGGAGCAGCCGCGCCGTGGCCCGAAATCTGGTTCGCCCTCGGCGAGGCCGAATGGGCCGACGGGCAGCAGGCCGCCGCCGTCGCCGCCTGGGCGCGCGCCGTCGAATGCGCCCCCGGCGCGCCCCCGCGCCACGTCCTGTCGCCCAATCCCCCGTTCACCAAGCGGCTCGAGGACCTCACCGGTGAATACGACCAGCTCGCCGCCGCCAACGCCCCCGAAACCCGCGTCCTGCGCGTTCAGCTCCTCCTGAGGCTAGGCCGCGCGGAAGAGGCCCGCAAGTTGTTGAGCGAGGAATGGCCCGGCGTATCCGACGAGATGCAGGCTTGGCGGGAACGGGTGGTGTTGAACCTTCAATAGCCTGTGGGCGTGGGGGTAGACCCTAGGCCGGGGGCGCGGCAAGCGGCGCCCCTACAGGCGGTGATTTCTGAGTCTTCGCGTGAGTCTGGGGCATTCTCCTGTAGGGGCGCTGCTTGCTGCGCCCTCTTCCCTGCCGCTCACAGTTTGCGTGGAGTTCCGGCGTGTACTACAATATCCCCGTTGAATGAACCGAGGCCGCCCTCTTTGGAGGGCCCAACCAACCATGGAGGCGTTATGGATATTGCCGTGCAAAGTGCGATGCCGCGCTTCCGGTCCGGCCGCTGAGAGCTGGGGTAGTTTCCTTTCCCGCCTTTTGGCCGCCCGCCCGGGGTGGCTGTGTGCCTTCAGCGCGCGCCGTCGCACGTTTTCCGTTTTTTTTCCTGATGAGAGAAGTGTGCCTTTTCAACGGAGAACAGCAATGAGCATCCCTCATGATGAGTCTTTTGGGGACGACTCCGTCCCCGTGTGTCCGGCGCTGGCGGCCCTTGGCTGGGACGCCCGGTGGGCCGGGCGGATGGAACCGTATGGTGGGCGCGGGTGGGAGCCCGCGCGGGTGGTGTGCGAGCACCGCGGCGCGTATGTGGCGGCCGGGGCGTCGGGCGAACTGTGGGCGGAGCTTTCCGGCCGGTTCCGCCATGAACATCCGGCGCGGGCGGAGTGGCCCGCCGTGGGCGACTGGGTGATGGTGTCGCCGCGCGCGGGGGAGGACGCGGCGACGGTGCGCGCGGTGCTTCCACGGCGGAGCCGGTTTTCGCGGACCGCGGCGGGCGACCGCACGGAGGAGCAGGTGGTCGCGGCCAATGTGGATGTCGTGTTTCTGGTGACGAGCCTGGACGGCGACTTCAACCTCCGCCGCATCGAGCGCTATCTGACGGTGGCGTGGGACAGCGGCGCGCGGCCGGTGGTCGTGCTGAACAAGGCGGACGTCTGCGCGGAGGTGGAGGCCCGCGTCGCGGAGGCGGAGGCCGCAGCCCCCGGCGTGCCGGTGGCCGTGATGAGCGCGGCGACGGGCCGGGGGGTGGACGCGCTGCGCGCACTGCTGCCGCCGGGCGCCACGGGGGCCCTGCTCGGGTCGTCGGGCGTCGGGAAGTCGTCGCTGGTGAACGCCCTGCTCGGCCGGGAGCGCCAGGCCGTGCGGTCCGTGCGCGCCGACGACAGCCGGGGCCGCCACACGACGACGAACCGCGAGCTGATCCCGCTGCCCGGGGGCGGCCTGATCATGGACACCCCCGGCATGCGCGAGCTGCAGATCTGGTCCGACGACGACGGGCTGGAGACGG
>JAKPUV010000659.1 GCA_029554925.1 Candidatus Hydrogenedentota bacterium
TTCCGCTCCGCACCGGCCGATTTTTCCGCATCAGGCATGTTGTTCCGCTCCTTTGTGAAATCCCTTGAAAATGAGGGACACCGAGGTGGCCCCCGGGTCCTGGGTTCCTATGCTCTGCTCTTTGATGTTGCGGGCGCGCCCAAAACGCGCCTGCAGGGCCGAGGTGGCCTCCGCGCCCGCGCGGGCGGCCTCCGCGGCGAGGCGCAGCATCTTGGAAAGCTCCGCGCCGCTTTCCGCCGCCGCGCACAGCGCCTCGACGGCGGGCACCAGCGCGTCGATCATCGTCTTGTCGCCGGGCTGCGCCTTGGTCTGGGCGCGCACGGAGGCGAGGCCGGACCGGAACGCCGCGGCCAGCAGCGCCGGGTCGAGCCCCTCCTCCTCGCCGAGGGCGTCGGACATGCCCATGAAGAGCATGCCGAAGAGCGGCCCCGTGGACCCGCCGTCCGCGCCGAGAACCGCCCAGCCCACGTCGTACAGCAGGGCCTTCAGCCCGCCGCCCGCCGCGCCGACAGCCTTCTCCACCGCGCCCATGGCGCGGACCATGGTGGTGCCGTGGTCGCCGTCGCCGCCGACGGAGTCCAGGCGGCCCAGCAGCTCGTGGTTCTCCCGGATTTCGGACACCGCCCCGCGGAGCATGTCCGCCATGATTTCAACCGTGATGCGCTCCGCCACGGCCGCCTCCTACCGCGCCGTCCACACGGGGGAGTCGCAGGGGGCGTCCCAGAGGGCCTTCAGCTCGCCGTCGAGACGGCCGACGCACATCTGGAACCCGCCCATCTCCTGCACCGTGAGGAACTCGCCGACCAACGACCGGGCGAGGGTCATGCCCCTGGCCTCGAGCACCTGGCCGACCCGTCGGAGCACGAGGTACAGCTCCATGAGCGTGGTCGCGCCGGTGCCGTTGAGCATCACGAACAGCTCGTCGCCGGGCTGCGCCTGGATGTCGGCCAGCAGCGTCTCCAGCATGATCTCCGCCGTGGCGTCGGCTGTCTTGAGGGGCTGGGTGCCGCCGCCGGCCTCGCCGTGCTGGCCCATGCCCACGACCATCATGCCGTCGGGAATCTCCGCGATGACGTCGCCCGTGCTGGGATGGGTCGCGCCGGAAAGGGCCACGGCCAGCGTGGCCATGTTGGCCTCCATGCGCTCGGCAAGGGCGGCGCACTCCTCCAGGGGGCGGCCCTGCTCGGCGGCCGCGCCGGCGATCTTGATGACGGGCAGGCAGCCGGCCAGCCCGCGGCGCTCTTCAGGGTTCTCGCGGGGGCCGCCGGAGATGTCCTCGTGCGTGAGGACCTGGCGGACCGTAATGCCCTCGCGCTTGGCCATGTCCATGGCGAGCTTGGCGGACATGACGTCGCCCGCGTGGTTCAGCACGATGAACAGGATGCCCGCCTCGCGGTTGGCGGCACGCAGGGCCTCCACCACCCTGGGCGGCCCGGGGGCGGCGAAAATCTCGCCGGGCACGCTGATGTCGAGCATGCCCTCGCCCACATAGCCGCTGAGGGCGGGCTCGTGGCCGCTGCCGCCGAGGGTCACCACCGCGACCTTGTCAAGGGGCTTGGGCGTCCGGCGGACCACCAGATTGTTCCCCGCCAGAGCGACCTTGCCGGCATTGGCGAGGGCAAACCCCTCCAGCAGCTCCTGCACCAGGTTCGCGGGGTCGTTGATCAGCTTCTTCATGGCCATTGGTTGAACCTTTCTCCCTGTAAGACCAGCGAATTGCCGGTTTGGTGTCCCCTTACTTCCGCTTTTCCATCACCTCGATCACCGCCTCGCCGTCCTTGATGAACGCGCAGCGCAGCTCGTC
>JAKPUV010000670.1 GCA_029554925.1 Candidatus Hydrogenedentota bacterium
AAAGAGCTGCGCGTGATCCAGCTCTTCGCCAAGTCCACCCCCAAGCCCCTGGAGCCGAACATCGGCATGGGCGACGAGTCCCTGGCGCGCGGATCCCTCGGCACGGTGCCCGTGGAGGAGGACGGCAGCGTCCATTTCGAGGCCCCCGCCGGGGTTCCGTTCTACTTCCAGGCCCTCGACGAAAACGGACTGGCCGTGCAGTCCATGCAGTCGGCGGCCTATCTGCACCCCGGCGAGCGCCTGTCGTGCGTCGGATGCCATGAGCACCGGCAGGGCGCCCCGGTCACGCCGCAGACCCAGCCGCTAGCCCTGAGAAAGCCCCCCGCCCGGCTCCGGCCGGAACCGGAGGGCTCTTTCCCGCTCCAGTTCTCCCGGCTGGTCCAGCCGGTCATTGACGCCAAGTGCCTCGACTGCCACCGGAAGGAGGAAAAGGCCCCCGACCTCTCCGGTGACCGCTTTGGCAACCACGGCTGGTCCCAGGCCTTCCTGTCCCTGATCCCCCATTCCTGGACGCGCCACGGCGGAAACGGCACAGGGCTGGAGCGCAACAAGACCTCGTATTCGGTCCCCGGAGAGGTCGGCGCGCGCGCCTCGAAGCTCTACCCCCTGCTGCAGGCCGGGCATTATGGCGTGGAGTTCACCCCCGATGAGATGCGCCGGTTCACCCTGTGGATGGACGCCAACAGCGTCTTCTACGGCGCCTACCACGACACCCTCGCCCAGGCAAAGGGGGAGGTGGTCGTCCCCCATCTGGACAGCGCCCTACTGAATGCGGAGTGAAGCGGGGGGCTACTTGGGAGAGACGGCCACCAGGGTGATCACGAGCGCCAGACCCAGCACGGTGACCACCTGCCAAACGGTTGCCCCGAACCCGTCCGACATCTCGTGGAAACGCCGGATTTCCACGGTCTTGGACACCACGCCGAACAGGTCGGCGAAGCGGAAACGGGTCTCGTCCCCCACGGTCATCCAGAATTTCCCCGCGCCGCCCTCCGGAAGATAGCCCACCAAGAAGGCCCTTCCGGCGGAGACGGGGGACAGGGTGTCCGCAGCAAACATCCAGCTCCGCGTGCCGGTGAACCCGTCCCGGCCATCGGAAACCGCCTGGTCCGCCGTGTCGTAGACAATGGCGCCGTATCCCGGGGGAACGGGGAAGGGCAGGGGGGGCTCGGGCTGGGGCAACCCCGGCGCCACGAGGGCCATGCAGGGGCGCAGCAGGCGGTAGGACTCGATCTTGGGCACGCCCATGCGGACGGTCAGGGGTTTCTGATAGCTTCCCTCGAAGGCGAACCAGAGGGCGGGCGCCGTTTCCGTTGCGGCATGGTACCCGATCTGGGCCGCGTCCGTGTCGGCGATTTCATGCGGGGTGGTGAGGGACGTCGCCCCGCCATTGACCACAACGACCCGGTGCGTCCACGGAGACGGGGCCTTTTCCTCCTCCTGGGCACCGGCAAGCCCGCAGACGAAAACCGCTGACAACGCGACGCAAGGGAACAAGAACCCCTTCATTCAACACTCCTTCCGTTGGCGCTCGCGCCGGGATATGCGCAAGACAATCGAGACCTGCCCGAATCAGGTGCCGGACTCGGGGGGAAGTCCCTTGATCTTCATTTCCTTCTCAAACACGGCACCATCCTGCCGCACCGTGACCTTGCACACCGCGTACTCGTCATTCACCTCCGTCACCGTCAGTTTGCCGATGGGCACCTGCCGCCGCGCGATCACGCGGCCGCCGACCTCCACCGGCGCGCCCTCCTTGAGGACGCTGAACGCATCCCCAACGGCAACGCCGTGGCGGGCACCCAGGTTTACAATCACGGCGTCATCACTAGATGCATCCGCAATCAGCCCTTTCAGTTCCCGTTTTTCGGCAAAATCGCCTACAATTTTCGCCGTCAGCGCGGAAATGGCGGGGCCGGGATCGTTTTCGGGCACGGTCTCGGACGCCTGCAGGGCGATCTCGGTGGTTTCCGTGTCCACCATCCGGAGATAGGCGGTCACCTGGGCCCCGGTCCGGACAAACGAGACAAATCCCAGCGCGCCGGCGGACAACACGCGGCCCAGCCGCCGCTGAACGTCGCCGGAGGTCAGGTCGGAGCTGCCGAGGTCCAGTTCCTGAAGGAGCTGGTCGAGCATCGCCCGCTCCACCACCGTGGCCTTGCCGGAAGCCTGCACCCCCGCCTCAAGCTCGTGAATCACCAGACGGTCCATTCCGGACCGGTCAAAAACCATCGCGCCCCCCTCGCCGGTGGGCAGAAAGGCCAGCACCAGCGGGGCCGTGGACCAGGCGTCGCGCGCGTCCAGGGCGCCGCTCTCCTTCATCTGGCGGTAACGCGCGCCCAAATCCGCAATCTGCGACTGGATCAGCTCGCCCCGTTTCGTGTCGTTGGCGGCGGCCAGTTCCGCGGCCACCTGCTTGAGCAGCAGGGCGGCCGTCGGATCGCCCCCCGACGTCTCGACCGCCTTCTCCAGGGCCTGTTTCGCCTCCTCAAGGTTGCCGGTGGCGCGCAGGGCGGCCCCCTCGTTGCTCAGGGCCACAACGTTGTAGGGATCCAACGCGACCGCCTGACGGTACTGGCCGGCGGCCTCCTCGGGCTTTCCGGCCGTTTCGGCCACGCGCCCCTTGAGGTTCGCCACCTCGGACTGCTGCCATTCCGGCACCGTCCCCGCGTCGGCGGGCAGGGCCGCAACGGCCTCGTCCACCTTGCCGTCCCGGGCCAGGGCGGCGGATTTCAGGGCCGCCGCATAGGGGTCGCCCGCCGCCTTGTCGGCGTTCTCAACGGCGGCCTTCGTGTCGCCGCGCTCCAGGGAAACCCGGGCCAGGCCCGTCGCGCTGGCAATCTCGCCAAACTCAGTCTCGGCGGCGTCCAGTTTCCCCTGGGAAAGCAGCACATAACCCTTCAACTCGCGGGTTTCCTTGTCGCTCGAAGCCGCAACGGCATCCTCCACAATGGGGAGGGCCTCCGCCTTGCGCTTCCGGAACAGGTTCTCCGCCAAGGAGGCCATCAGCTTCGCCGCGGAGGTGCCCCCCCCCGACAGCACCTGCTCCACCGTCCGGTCCTCGCCCGCGCGCACGAAGACCGTCATCGGGAGGGTTTTGGCGGCCTCCAGCACGGACCGGTCCTCCAGCGAGGCGGGGTCCAT
>JAKPUV010000675.1 GCA_029554925.1 Candidatus Hydrogenedentota bacterium
CAAGAAGCCCGAACCGGGCTTCGGCATCGCCGGGGTCATGATGATCGAGGCCTACGACCAGCGCGACCCGAAGGCCTACGTCACCCCCGCGCCCATGACCAGCCTGTCCTACCGCAGCCCGCTGGTGGAGATGGTCTCCAGTGGAAAGCATTACGGGGTGAAGGTGGACGAGACCAGCCGCCAGCGCCTCATTGCCTGGGTGGACGCCATGTGCCCCTATCTCGGCGACGAGGAGGTGCGCCAGATCCCCGACCCGGTCTTCCAGGGCGTGGACTGGCTCGCCGTCCGCCCGCAGATTGAGAACGCCCCGGTCATCGCGCGCCCCGGCCCCGTGGACTGACCGTTGACCCCGCCGCACGGGTCCGCTATCCTATCCGGACACAGGAGACTCTCCGTGAAAACCGGCCTCACCCCCGTCCTGATCCTGGCCCTGTTCTGCGCCCTTGCCCCGGCGGCGGACACCCGCCCGCCGCTGCCCCCCGTGCCCGCGTTCACCACACCGTCCGCCGGCATGCTGACGGCGGGCGAATTGCGCGCCCTCGTGGAAAAGGACTGGCTGGACGGCCTGCGGCAGCCCCTCACCCCGGCCGCCGACGCGGCGGGCGCGTGCGACGGCGTCAAGAACGGCGCTTACGCCTTCCACACGGGCCAGGAGCCGAATCCGTGGTGGCAGGTGGACCTCGGCGCGGACACGCCGCTCGGGCGGATCGTGGTGTTCAACCGGCTGGACTACGCCCCGGGCCTGCACAACGCCGACACGCTCCAGATTTTCACCTCCCCCGACGGCAAGGTGTGGTCGCTGCTCCACGACAACCAGGGACAGCATTTCGGGGGCATCAGCGGTGCGGCCCCGCTGACGGTGACCTTCGGAGCACAGCCGCCGACCGCTCGGTTTCTCCGCCTGACGATCCCCAGTCCCGCGCCCATCTTCTTACACCTTGACGAGGTGGAGGTGTACGCCGCAGGGAAGGACACGGAGAACATCGCCCTGGGGAAACCCGCCAACCAGAGCAGCCTCAGTCCATGGTCCACCGTCAAGACCACCGGGACGCCCGTGTATCCCACCGCCACCCACCTGCGGCGGGGCCGGGAACTCGCCGCGCGGCTCCAAGATCAGGGCGCGGACGTCGCCGAGCGCCTGCGGCGTCTCGACGCGCTGGAAGCGCGGCTGGCCGCGCTGCCCGCAGACGCCCCGGCCGACACCCTGCGCGCCCTTTATCTGGAAACCCGCTGGGCCGTGCGGGGACTTGTGCTGGCCGACCCGCTACTCG
>JAKPUV010000676.1 GCA_029554925.1 Candidatus Hydrogenedentota bacterium
CAAGAAGCCCGAACCGGGCTTCGGCATCGCCGGGGTCATGATGATCGAGGCCTACGACCAGCGCGACCCGAAGGCCTACGTCACCCCCGCGCCCATGACCAGCCTGTCCTACCGCAGCCCGCTGGTGGAGATGGTCTCCAGCGGGAAGCATTACGGGGTGAAGGTGGACGAGACCAGCCGCCAGCGGCTCATCGCCTGGGTGGACGCCATGTGCCCCTACCTCGGCGACGAGGAGGTGCGCCAGATCCCGGACCCGGTCTTCCAGGGCGTGGACTGGCTCGCTATCCGCCCGCAGATTCAGAACGCCCCGGTCATCCCCCGTCCCGGCCCCGTGGACTGACCGTTGACCCCGCTGACCGGGTCCGCTATCCTATCGGGACACAGGAGACGCACCGTGAAGACCGGCCTCATCCCCGCCCTGATCCTGGCCCTGTCCTGCGCCCTCGCCCCTGCGGCGGACACCCGCCCGCCGCTGCCCCCCGTGCCTGCGTTCGCCACGCCGTGCACCGGGGTGGTGACGGCCGGGGAACTGCGCGCCCTCGTGGAGCAGGACTGGCTCGAAGGCCTCCGCCAGCCCCTGACCCCCGCCGCCGATGCGGCGGGCGCGTGCGACGGCGTCAAGAACGGGGCCTACGCCTTCCACACGGGGCAGGAGCCGAATCCGTGGTGGCAGGTGGACCTCGGCGCGGAGACCCGGATCGGGCGGATTGTGGTGTTCAATCGGCTGGACTACGCCCCGGGCCTGCACAACGCCGACACGCTCCAGATTTTCACCTCCCCCGACGGCAAGGCGTGGACGCTGCTTCACGACAACCAGGGACAGCATTTCGGCGGCATCACCGGCGCGGCCCCGCTGACGCTGGCCTTCGGGGCCCAGCCGCCGACGGCGCGCTTCCTCCGCCTGACCATCCCCAGTCCCGCGCCCATCTTCCTCCATCTTGACGAGGTGGAGGTGTACGCCGCCGGAAATGACACGGAAAACATCGCCCTTGGAAAACCCGCCGACCAGAGCAGCCTCAGCCAATGGTCCACCGTAAAGACCGCCGGAACGCCCGTGTATCCCACCGCCACCCACCTGCGGCGGGGCCGGGAACTCGCCGCGCGGCTTCGGGAACAGGGCGTTGACGTTTCCGAGCGCCTGCGGCGTCTCGACGCGCTGGAAGCGCGGCTGGCCGCGCTGCCCGCAGACGCCCCGGCCGACACCCTGCGCGCCCTTTATCTGGAAACCCGCTGGGCCGTGCGGGGACTTGTGCTGGCCGACCCGCTACTCG
>JAKPUV010000680.1 GCA_029554925.1 Candidatus Hydrogenedentota bacterium
ACTGGACAAGCTGCTCCCGCTGGTCCTCCGTCTGCTGGCGCAGCCGCCGGTTCTCCGACAGGGCCTGCTCCAGGGCGTTGGCCGCCCGCTCCAGCAGCATCTCCACCTCGGCCTTGTCGTACCCCCCGAAGAGGGTGCCGCGGATTTCGGCGGACATCAGGTCGCTGGGCGACAGGGCCACATCCTGCCCGAGAACCTCCGAGACCATCTTGTCGTGACGCATGGTGTCCTCCTCGCGCCCCCCGTGGGCCGGGGACGCCGCGTTTGGCCCTAATCATAAATCATGCGGCCCGCCGGATGCTCCGTCGCGCGCGCCGTTCCCCGCGGCATCTATTCCGCGGAGCCGCCGGGGAGTTCCCGGGGCGGGTCCCCGCCGAGGCCCGACTGCCGGGCGTAGCGCCGGCGCGACGCCTCCTTCTCCGCCTCCCGCAGCAGGATCAGCTCCGCGAGGGTGTGCGCCTGCTCCTCCAGCGTTCCGGCGGCCAGCGCCTCGCGGCAGGCCCGCTCCGGCACGTCGAGCATGTACAGGGCGCTGAAGAGCTTCTGCGGGCGGTCCCGCAGCATCGCCAGCACGCGCCCCGCCATCGCCTCCACCAGGAGCCGCCAGTTCGCCTCCTCATCGGCCGAGGAGGGCCCGGCGTGCTCCTCCGGAAAGGCGTTCCGCAGCTCGCCAAGGCGCAGGGGATCCTCCGGGGATGGGCTTTCGGGAATCGGGGGCCGGTCGTCCATGGGTCAGTCCGTCTCCTCCAGTTCGACCGTTTCACCCGACTCCGCGCTGTCGGCCACGGCCTGCACGACCCGCATGTAGCGGACGCCGTCGTCGAAATCGGGGTGGTATTCCGCGCCCTCGCGCACGGCGCGGACGAAGTCCTCCTCCACGCGCCACTGGCGGACGTCGTAGGCCTCGTCCGGCCGGATTTCGACCGGGGCACTCTTGCCGTCGGGGCCGGTGATGGTGAGGAGGTCGCGGTAAATGTCGTAGAAGAGGGCCGCCTTCTCGCCGATCACCTCGACGCTCTCGCGGGGGAACGGCGCCACGCCGCTGATGAGGTACTGCGCGAGGATGCCGTCGCCCAGGACGGCGTTCACCGACACCTGGTCGGGGATGCGGACCTCGACGAACTCGCCGGTCAGGTCGCGGCGCTCCGGCGTGTGGATGGCGGCCTGGGCCGACACCTAGCGCGTCGGGCCGAACCAGCGATGAAGCACCTCGGCGTGCATGCCGAGGGTC
>JAKPUV010000685.1 GCA_029554925.1 Candidatus Hydrogenedentota bacterium
CTGCCCCCTCCGGGCTACGCCCTGCGGGGTCCGGTCCCTACGCTGCGGGATGGGGACTGGACCCAGGAAAACGTGTTCCCGCGAAGGAGTAAAGACCAGAACATCACGAACCTTTTTGCAGAACTTGTGTTACGCAACTCCGCAAAAGGAGGATCGTCATGGGTCTGGTGTGCGCGCTGGTGATGGCCGTTTCGGCGGGGGCGGACGCCGCCCCGGACAATCTCACGCTGTGGTATCAGCAGCCCGCCGCGCAGTGGGTGGAGGCGCTGCCCGTGGGCAACGGGCGCCTGGGCGCGATGGTCTTCGGCGGCGCGCCGGAGGAGCGCATCCAGTTCAACGAGGGCACACTGTGGGCCGGGGGGGCGCGTGACTACGCGCACGAGGGCGCGGCGGAACACCTTCCCGAAATCCGGCGGCTGCTCTTCGAGGGGAAGCAGAAGGAGGCGCAGGATCTGGCCATGGCGCACTTCATGTCGGTGCCCCTGCGCCAGCTTCCCTACCAGGCCTTCGGCGACGTGCTGATCCGCTTCGACCACGCCGACGGCGTGAAGAAGTACACCCGCTCGCTGGACCTCGACACGGCTACGGCGGTCACGGAGTACACGGTCAAACGGGTGACGTACCGCCGCGAGGTATTCGCCAGCCACCCCGCGCGCGTTCTCGCCCTGCGCGTGACGGCAGACAAGCCCGGCGCGGTCTCCTGCACCGTGCGCCTCGCGTCGCCGCACAAGCTGGCGGTGTGCGAACCGGCGGGCGCGGACACGCTGGCCCTCCGGGGCCGCCCGGACGACTACCGCTTCGAGCCGGGGGACACGGAGACCATCCCGAGCGTCCTGCGCTTTGAGGCGCGCCTGCGGGCCGTGGCCGAGGGCGGCAGCGTCACCGTCGCGGGCGGCGAACTCCGCGTGGAGAAGGCGGACGCGGTGGTGTTCTACCTCGCCGCGGCCACGTCCTACCGCGACTACGGCGACGTGTCCGGCGATCCGGCGGCGGCGTGCGCGGAGATGCTGGGCGCGTCCGCGCGCGGGTGGGACGCCCTGCGGGCGGAGCACGTCGCGGACCACCGGGCGCTGTTCCGGCGCGTGTCCCTCGACCTCGGCCCCGCCCCTGCGGGGGTGCCCACGGACGAGCGGATCCGCCGCTACGCCGCCGCGCCGGACCCGAGCCTGCCCGCGCTGCTGTGCCAGTAC
>JAKPUV010000688.1 GCA_029554925.1 Candidatus Hydrogenedentota bacterium
AGGGAGAGGGCGAGCCCGGCACGCCGTGCCCCGTGCTGGACGCGCTGGACATCCCGGCGATCCTGGGGTATGTGGTTCCGCTTCTCGACCGCGACGGCGATGGCGGGCTGTCCCTCGCGGAAATCCAGGCGGTCTACGCCGGCCTTGACCCCATGTACTTCACGATTGTGGACCTGAACCGGGACGGCAAGGTGACCGCCGCGGAGCTGGGCACGCTGGTCAACATCCTTCCGCTGGACCAGTTGCTTGGCGGCATTGACCCGAACGGCGACGGGGTTTTCTCCTACGACGAGGTGTCGGAGTACATTCCGGAGACGCTCTTCGGCGTGCTCGACGCCAACGCCAACGGCGTGGTTGACTGCGAGGACGTGGCCGCGCTGCTGGCGGGCGGCTGGATCCCCTTCGAGGGCGAGCCCCCTGTGGATCCGGACGCCTGCCCGATTCCCCCGCTGGCCGACGTGCTGGCGGAGGTCGTTCTGGCCCTGGCGGACACGGACGGCGACGGCGGCGTGAGCCCCGCGGAGGTTCAGGCCGTGTACGAGGCCTTTGATCCGTCGTGGTTCGGCCTGATGGACGCCAACGGCGACGGGCTGGTGGACGCCGTGGAACTGCGCCGCATTGCGGGCACGCTTCCCCTGGACGATGTGCTGGGCGTCGTGGACGCCAACGGCAACCGCGCCATTGAATACGGCGAAGTTGCCGCCTTTGTCACACCCGAGCAGTTCGCCGGAGTGGACGGGAACGGCGACGGCGTGTTCGACTGCCTGGATGTGGCGGCCCTGGTGCCCGGCGAGGGCGAGCCGGAAGGGGAGGAGGGCGAACCGGAGGGCGAGGGCGAGCCCGGCGAGGGTGAGCCGGAGGGCGAGGGCGAGCCCGGGGACGTCTGCCCGATCCCGCTGGACGAGAACCTGCTGCTGCGCACCCTCCTGATCCTCTTTGACGGCAACCGTGACGGCGTGATTTCGCCCGCCGAGTTGGGGACCCTCGGGGTGCCCCCGGCGATGTTTGCCCAGTTCGACGGCAACGCGGACGGCGTGCTTGACTTGGTCGAGCTCCGCCGGGCGCTGCGCGCGGCGCAGGCCCTCGGCGTGATGCAGGCGGACCTCAACGACAACGGCGCCCTGGAGTACGCGGAGGTCTCCGCGTATGTGTCGCCGGCCCAGTTCGCCCTCGTGGATGTCAACGCCGACGGCGTGCTCGACTGCCGCGACTTCGAGGGGATTTCCCCCGTGGAGGGCGAGCCGGAGGGCGAGGGCGAGCCCGGAGAGGGCGAGGGCGAGCCGGGCACCCCCGAGGACTGGCTGCTGCGGCTGCTTGAGCGGCTGCGCGCCTCCGGCGACCTGGCCGCGCTTCTGCGCGAGGCCTTTGCGCTGCTCGACGCCGACGGCGACGGCGCCCTTTCCTATGAGGAAATCACCGCGCGCTTCTCCCTGCCCGCGCCGGTGTTCGCCGCCCTCGACGCCAACCGCGACGGTCTGATCACGGCCGCCGAAATCGCGGCCTTCATCGGCGCCGGGCCCGGCCCGCAGCCCGTGCGGGTGGACTTGACCCGCGCGATCGGCGGCCGGTTCAACGGCCAGTTCTTTGTGCCCGGCGAGCCGGTGCTGGTGACCGTGCGCCTGGTGAAGCGCGGGGCGGGCCTGCTTGATTCCCTCAGCCTGCTGGAGGTGCTGCCCGCCGGATGGACCATCACCAGCATCGTCAGCACGGCGGGCGGCGCTGCCGCCAAGGCCGACGGCGTGAACAACGCCCTTTCCCTCACCTGGGCGGGGACCATGCCCTTCCCGATCGAGGTGGTCTACGAGGCCCTGCCCGCCGTTGACGCGCCGCGCATCGGCGCCTTCGCGGGCCAGGCCGACTACACCGCCGCCTCGGGCCAGGCCTTCTCCACGGGCGTCATCCCGACCGTCGTCGCGCGGGCGCTGCCGCCCGAGCAGGCCCACACCGCCGACACCAACCGCGACTGGCGCATCTCGCTGGCCGAGCTGCTGCGCGTGGTGCAGCTCTACAACGCCGGCGGCTACCGCGCCGCCGACGGCACCGAGGACGGCTTCGCGCCGGGCCGCGGGCCGCTGGGCGCGCTCCTGCACAGCGCGGACATGGACGGCGACGGCAACATCGGCATCTCCGAGCTGCTGCGCACCATCCAGCTCTTCAACGCGCCCGAAGGCGCCTATTACGTCGGGGACGGCACCGAGGACGGATACGTGCCCGGCGTCTACTAAGCGCGCAAAACCACGGACACCCGCCGCGCCGGCGCCCCAAAAGGGACGCCGGCGCGGTTCTTTTCAGGCTGGTTTTCCGCGCCGGTTTCGGGGTAGAGTTGGGGGGTGAAGACGGCCCCAACCACGGGACGGATGCCCATGCCGGTGACAGCCCTTGTTTTGCTCGCCTGCGCCCACGCCGCGCTTGTTCCCCCGCCCCCGGGCGCGGGGTGGAACGTGCGCGACCACGGGGCGAAGGGCGACGGAGTCGCGCTGGACAGTCCGGCGGTGCAGGCGGCGGTGGACGCGTGCGCGGCGGCGGGCGGGGGCACGGTGCTCTTTCCGGCGGGGGTGTATGTCTGCGGCACGGTGCGCCTCAAGAGCGGGGTGATGCTCTGGTTGGACCACGGCGCAACCATTCTCGGCAGCCGACGGCGCGCGGACTATGACGACTATGAGACGCTGGATTTCGAGAACGACGCCGACCATGAGACCACCTACTTCAACCTGTCGCTGATCCGCGCGGAGGGCGCGGAGCGGATCGGGGTCGCTGGATTTGGCGTGGTGGACGCCAATTTCAAGAAGCGCGGCGGCCCGAAGGCGCTGGCCTTCAAGCGGTGCCATTTCGTGGAAATCCACGGAATTACGATCCGGAACATTCCGAACTACGCCGTCAGCCTGCTGGGCACGGACGACGTGAACATTGACGGGCTGACCATCCTCAACGGGTACTCCGACGGCATAGACCCCGATTCCTGCCGGAACGTCCGCATCAGCAGCTGCCGCATTTCCACCATTGACGACGCCATCGTGCCCAAGGCCAGCTTCGCCCTCGGCGAGCGCCGCGCCTGCGAGAACATCACGGTCACCAACTGCGTCCTGTCCACCGTCTGCAACGGGTTCAAACTGGGCACCGAGTCCGGCGGCGACTTCCGCCGCATCTCCTTCAGCAACTCCGTGGTCACGGGATACGGCGACCACCGCCCCGCCATCTCCGGAGTCTCCATCGAGTCCGTGGACGGATCCCGCATCCGCGACATCGCGGTCTCCAACATCACCATGCACCACGTGAGGTCGCCCCTCTTTGTGCGCCTGGGCAACCGGGGCCGCGACCTGCCGGAACCCGTGCCGGGAAGCATCGAGCGGGTGATGGTGTCCAACATCGCCGCCACCGGGGCGTCTCTGCCGTGCATCATCGCGGGGATTCCCGGCCACCCCGTGCGCGGGGTCACCGTCTCCGGCCTGCGTGCCGCGTGGAAGGGCGCCGACCCCGCGCTTGCCGTCGGGGAGGCAGTGCCCGAAGAGGAGGCGTCCTACCCCGACGCCTACATGTTCGGTCCCCTGCCCGCCTACGGCCTCTACTGCCGCCACGCCGAGGACGTCGTGCTGGAAAACCTGCGCCTGTCCTGGGAGGAGGGTTTCTGGCGCCTCGGCGTCACGCGGAAGTACAAGGAGGTCCGGTGGCCGGCCGACTACGGTATGCCGGATCCGGCTTCCCCCGCAGACCCCGGTCCGGCGGCGTGGTTTGAGGACACGGCGCGGCTTCGTCTGACGGGCTTCGATCCTCGGCCCGCGCCGTCGGGCGCGCCATTGGTCCGCTTTCATGACGTGCGGTCGGCGCTCGTGTCCGGATGCGCCCCCGAAGCGGGTGCGCGGGTCTTTGTGGACGTGACGGGCGGCAACGCGGCAAACGTGCTGCTTGCGGGGAATCTGCTTCCCGGGGGGACCGCCCCCTTCACCGTGTCACCGGAAGTTCCTGCGGGCGCGGTGCGTTTGAGCGAGACAGGGAAAGACGCCCCCGGCGGGGCCAACCAGTAAGGGAAGAAGACGATGCGCAAAAACGGCATGACACGGCGGGGGTTTCTGGGCGCGGCCGCGGGGTCGCTGGCGGCGCTGAGCGGGCGCGCCCTGTCCGCCGAGTCCGGCAAGGCGGAAGGCGGACGCGTGGCGACGTTCTCCTGCGACATGACGCCGCCCCTGGGCACGCCGTGGTACCCCAGCTACAAGGGACTGGACACCATCGAGCAGCCGCTTCAGGGCAAGGGGATTGTGCTGGAGCACGGCGGCGAGCGGCACGTTCTCTGCGTGGTGGACTGGTGCGAGCTGTGCAACGACGACCACCGCCGCTTCTGCGAGGCCATCGCGGCGGCCGCCGGCACCGCGCCGGACCGGGTCGCGGTGCACACGGTGCACCAGCACACGGCGCCCATGGCGGACCTGAAAGCCTTCGTGATGCTGAAGGACGTCCCCTCCCCGCCGCCCGTTCCCACCGCGGAGGCCTTCAGCGGGCCGCTGGCACGGCTGGAGGCGGCGGTGCGGGAGGCCTGCGGGCGGCTGGAGCCCTACGACCGCATCGGCACCGGTCAGGCGCAGGCCGAACGGGTGGCTTCCAACCGCCGGGTGCCCCTTGGCGACGGCAAGGTGGGCTTCCGCGCGAGTTCCTGCAAGGAACCCGCGTTGATCGAGGCCCCGGAGGGGGTCATTGACCCCTATGTTAAGACGGTGACGTTTGCGCGGGGCGACAAACCGCTTGCGCGGCTCCATTACTACGCCACCCATCCCCAGAGCTTCTACTGGGACCCGCGCTCCAGCATAGACTTCCCCGGCATGGCCCGCGAGGCGCTGGAGAGGGAGGAGGGGGTGTTCCAGGCGTACTTCACCGGCTGCGGCGGGAACATCGCGGCCGGCAAATACAACGACGGCACGCCGGAGGCGCGGCAGGGGCTCTATGAGCGCCTGCTCGCCGCCATGCGCGCCTCCGCAGCGTCCACGGTCTACACGCCCGCGGGGCCTGTGGACTGGAAAACCGTCCCCGTCGCCCTGTCCCCGCGCGTGGACGCGGGGTTCACAGGGCCGGAGCTGCGCGCCCGCATGCTGAACCCGGACGGCACGCCCAACGACCGCATCTGCGCCGCCATGGTGCTGGCCTGGCAGGCGCGGGCGGCGGAGCCGCTGGTCTTCAGCCGTCTGCGGGTCGGCGGGGTGGACATTGTCCACCTCCCCGGCGAAATGGCCGTCGAGTTTCAGCTCCTCGCCCAGACACTGCGCCCGGACGCCTTTGTGGCCGTGGCGGCCTACGGCGACTGCGGCCCCGCCTACATCAACCCCGAACGCTTCACCGCCGAGGGGGGCTATGAGCCCACGGCGTCCCACGTGGTGCCCGAATCCGAGATGGCGGTGCGCGACGCCCTCCAGTCGCTGCTGGCGGGATGACGCCATGAAACCGCTTTCGAGACGGAACTGGCTGGGCGTGTGCGGCGCGGGCGCGGCGGGGCTCTGGGCGGCGCGCGCGCCGGGGGAGGAGCGGCGCTTCAGCCGGCCCCGGGCCACTTCCGGCGACCTGCGCTCCGGGCCCGACTGGGAGCAGCGGCTGACGGTGACCGTCGGCGGGCCGGGGGCCGACCTCGGCGGCTTCACCGACAAGGCCATCCAGGCGGCGATGGACCTCGTGGCGGGACGCGGCGGGGGCACCGTGCTCCTCACGGCGGGCACCTTCACGCTGCGCAACGCTGTGCTGCTGCGTTCCGGCGTGCGCCTCGCGGGGGCCGGGCCGGAGACGGTGCTGTTCAAGGCGGCCATGGCCGAATCCCCGCTGGCCGAGGACTCCGACTGGTACGACCAGGAGATCACCCTGGCCGACCCTTCGGGGTTTGAGCTGGGCGACGGCGTCTGCCTCCTCGCCAAGAACCCGGACACGGGGGCGTGCGAGGTGGTGAAGCGGACGTTGACCGCCCGCAGCGGGGCGCGCTTCAAACTGGACCGCGCCCTGCGCGCGAACTTCTGGAAGCTCGCCGAGCCGCGCGTGGTGACGCTGTTTCCCCTGCTCACGGCGGAGGAGACCACGGGGCTGCATGTGGAGCGGCTGGTCCTCGACGGCAACCGGGACAACAATGACAATCTGGACGGCAACTACGCGGGCGGCGTCTGGCTTCAGGACTGCGCGGACGTGGTGATCCGGGGTGTGGAGTCGCGGAACCACAACAGCGACGGCGTGAGCTGGCAGATCTGCCACGACGTGCTTGTGGAGGACTGCCACAGCCACGGCAACGCGGGGCTGGGGCTGCACCCCGGCTCGGGCAGCCAGCGCCCGGTCATCCGCAACTGCCACCTCGAAAGCAACGCCATCGGCCTCTTCTTCTGCTGGGGGGTGAAGGCGGGGCTGGCCGAGGGCAACCGGATCACCGACAACACCGAGTGCGGCGTGTCCATCGGCCACCGCGACGACGAGAACATCGTCCGCGACAACGACATCCTGCGCAACGGGAAATGCGGCGTGCTGTTCCGCCCCGAGCGCGGAGAGGGCTTCACCGCGCGGGGCAACCTCGTCGAGGGCAACCGCATCACGGACAACGGCCCGGAGGACGGCGCGGCCGTGGACCTCCAGGGGGTCACCGCCGGAAACACCCTCGTGCGCAACGAGATCCGCGAGACCCGCGGGCCCGCGCGGCG
>JAKPUV010000698.1 GCA_029554925.1 Candidatus Hydrogenedentota bacterium
TTGGTGGATGCGATTTTCACCAAGACCGGAGACGCGGAGGGGCGCGTCCGGGAGTGGGAAAGAATGACCCGGGAACATCCGGACTGCCGCCGCTGCCGGGAACGTCTGGAGGCGGCGCGCGCCGCCGCCGGCGAGCCACGCGTCGCACCATAAGACCGGGCGCGCCGCCGCGCGGCCTCACCGCGCCGCGGCGAGCGCCTTCACGTTCTCGCCGCCGAACGCCTCGCGGTGGAACTGGACGCGGGCGATGTCGCCGTGGAAGCCCTCCAGTTCGGAGTGCAGGGGGTTGCAGCCGACGCCAAGAATCTTCGCGTCGGTGGAGAGGAGTTCGGGCACGGCGAGCGACGCGGCCTCCGCGCCGTTGACGAAGAGTTTGATCGCCGCGCCGCGTTTCACGATGGCGGCATGGATCCATTCGCCGCGCGCCACGGGCACGCCGGGCGTCTGGAAGGTGCCCATGGGGTGCTCGATGCGGACCACGAGCTGCCCGCCGGTCAGCGCGAGGCGCAGGGGGTCGCACCCGCCCTGGTACCACGCGGAGACGATCTCCTGCCAGCCCTTGTTCGCCGGGTCGGGGGATTCGGCGCGGAACCAGACGGACAGGGTGTGGTTGCGCGTGGGGAAGCCGGGGGCGTCGTAGACGAGTTTGGATGCCTTGCCATCAAAGCGCAGGGCGCCGTCCGCCGCGCCGTCGGGACCGGGCGCGGGGGAGAGGTGTTCGGCGGCCAGCACCGCGCCCGTTTCGGGGTCGGGCGCGCCGCGCAGGGGCGCGTCGAGCACGGTCCCCTTCATGCGCGAGGGCAGCGCGGGCTCCACCACCATCCGGAGCGGCGAGCCGACGGCAGGAATGGCCACGCCGCCGACACGCGCCGTCACGGTCAGAAAGACCGGCCCGGCCGCCGCATCGCGGCCGAGTTCGGGGGCCGCATGGGGGACTTCCAGGCCCTCCGCGTGCCAGAGCACATCGGCCCTTTCCACGTCCCGGGCCACGGCCACGTCGTATACCGCCCCCTCCTTCGCCGCGGGGGACCACTCCACCGTGAGGTCCTCCGGCGCGACCCGCGCGCCGGGGGCGGGCCAGGTGACATAGAACGGGGCGGGCGGCGCGTTGCGCACGGGCAGCCAGGACTCGTAGCGCGTGCCGTGGGCGCCCGCGGTGGCGAAGTCAACGAGGGTCAGCGTGCGCCCGTCCGGGGCGGCCGCGGGGCAGCACACGATGGGCGCGAAACGGCCCGCGGGCGGCTCGGCGGGCGTCAGGGACAGCGAGTCCAGGTCGAGTTCCGGGAGGTCCCCCGGGTCGAAGGCGTTGTACTTCTGGTCGTAGGCCAGCAGGAGCGGCCCCCGGTAGAGGGAGGTGCGCCACTGCACATGCGCGTCGCCCCGGAGCGCCCGGGGCCGCATGTCAAAGGTTATCGCGATGACATCCCCGGGTTTCCACTCCCGCTCCACGCGCAGATAGGCGCCCGCCGCCACCCCGGGCACCGCCGCGCCGTTCACCTTCACGACAGTCTCCTTCGACCATCCGGGGATGCGCAGGAAGAGCGCCACGCGCCGGGGCGCGTCGGGCCGCACCTCGACCTCCAGTCCGCCGTCTGCGGGGTATCCGCCCCGCTGGACAAAGGTCCACGCCTCCGCGCCTCCCGCCCCGACGGTGAAGGTGCCCGGCCCGTAGTAGTTTAGATAAAGGCCGTCCGCCCCCCGCATGACCGCCCAGTCGGACAGCATGGCCAGGCCGCGCGGGCCGTTCACGGAGCAGCAGTTCAGCTCCGGCGTGCCGGGGCGCGACTGGAACACGATGGAGTGCGCGGACGCCAGGCGCTTGCCGTTCATGGGCGTGTCGTAGGTGCACCACCGGCCGCTGGGGTGCTCGTAGCCGAGGACGGCGTTCCAGAAGGCCAGCTCCAGCGCGTCGGCGACGGCGGGGTCGGCGGACAGGCGCAGCGCCTCTACGGAGTAGGCGATCCACGCGACGGTGCAGCAGGTCTCGATGGCCCCGGGCATGAAGGGGTTGCCCGTGGCCTGCTCGTTGGTGGAGAAACTGCCCGAATTGTGGACGTCGTGCGTGCGGATGCTGCGCCACCAGTGCAGGAGGGCGTCGCGGTATTTCGCCTCCCCCGTGATGCGGAACAGCTCGCCCAGGCCGAGCATGGGGTGCAGGCTCTCCCAGCGCGGCTTCGGCGACTGGTAAAACTCCGTTCCCGCGAGGGCCGCGTTCAGGTAGTCCCCCGCCGGGGGCCGCGCCCAGTCCTCCTCGATGGCCCGCATCATGCGCAGGTACTCCGGCTTCCCCGTCTCGCGGTGGAGCAGACCGAGGCTGTGGATGACCGCCATGTTCATCTCGGCGGAGCCCGCGTCCAACACGCGGCGGCCCGTGTCGAGATAGGTGGCGCAGACCAGGTCGGCGGCCCTGCACGCGGCGGCGAGCGCCGCCTCGTCGCCCGTCTCGGCGAACCAGGTGTGCAGCGCGAGCATGGCGTGGTAGTGCCCCCACAGATCCCAGTGGCCGAGCAGACGCTTGTCCTTCCGGAAGGGGCCGAGATAGCCGTCCGCATCCTGCGTGGCGACCAGTTCGGCGATCAGCCCGCGCGTCATTTCGTCCAGCGCCGCGCTGTCCGAAATCCGCCGCATGAGCACCGCCGACGTGAGGAACTTGCCGACGAACTCGCCCGCCCAAGGCACCGGGTCCTCATAGTCCGGCGCGCGGTCGCGCAGGCGCATCATTTCCAGCATGCCCGGGTTCGCGTCCGGAGCGGGCAGGAGCCACTGGTCCACGATGGCGTCCACATACCGCCCCGCGTGCCCCTCCAGCCGCGCCGTCAACGGCACGGGCGTCAGCAGGTCCGCCCCCGCCGCCGACCACACGCACACCAGCACACCGATCATCCCCGTCATGGCATTTCTCCTAGTGGGGGCCCCGGGCGTTCGGCCCGGCAACCATGGTACTCCCGGGCGCCCCCGCCGGAAAAGCGGGGCACGGTTCGGGCCTCCGTCCGCCGGGTTGTTCATATGGTATTCTTGCGCCTGCGGCCGTGTCTGTCCCTGGTGGGTGGTCTTGCGGCCGTTTGGGTCATGGGTTCGCAGTCAGGAGGAGAATGGCATGAAGCCCCATCGCATGACATCAATCCAAGGGCGGCATTTCGAGGGCTGGTGGAACACCTGTCTCGCGGCGCTTTTCCTGCTGGGGGGCATGGCGTCGGCCCACGGCGAGGGCGTCTTCCGCGTGGATGCCGCCTCGGCGGCGTCCACACCCGACGGCCAGAGCTGGGAGACGGCCTATCCGACGCTCCAGGCCGGTGCCGATGCGGCCGCCGCCGCGGGGGGCGGCGAACTCTGGGTCAAGGCGGGCACCTACACCGGGACGGCGGAGCAAGTGGCCTGGTTGAGCGGCGGCATCGCGCTGTACGGCGGCTTCGCCGGCGGCGAAACGGACCTGACCCAGCGGGACTGGAAGGCCAATCCCACGGTTATTGACGGGCAGAACGCGCGGCGCTGCGTGACGGTCAGCGCAGGCACCACGCTGGACGGATTCACCGTGGCGAACGGAAAGGCCCTGCAGGGCGGCGGGATGTATGGCGGAACGGCCGCGAACTGCGTCTTCATTCGAAACAGCGCCGGTGTTGGCGGCGGGATGTATTCCGGCACCGCCGTGAACTGCGCCTTCACTGGAAACACCGCCACTTATGGCAGCGTCGGGTACGGCGGCGGGATGTATTCCGGCATGGCGACAAACTGCACCTTCACGGGAAACTCCGCGGTCGGAACGGGCGCCGGCCTGGCACCCGCCAACGCCGCCGGCGGCGGGATGTGGGGGGGCACGGCGGTGAACTGTCGCTTCACGGGAAACGTCGCTTCCGCGACGACAACCGGATCGGAGCTTGCCACCTCCAGCGGAGGGGGGATGTGGGAGGATACGGCGATAAACTGCATTTTTGCGGGCAACTCCGCAACCGCGATTGCCGCGGGAATGGGGAGCGCCACCTCCAACGGCGGCGGAAAGCACGGCGGCAGTGCGGTAAACTGCGTCTTCACGGAGAACTCCACGGCGGCGACAGGGAGGGTGTCCGACGCCACCCACGGCGGCGGGCTGCACGAGGGGATGGCAATGAACTGCACCTTCACTGGAAACCTCGCAGCCGCCGGCAGCGATGATTGCCATGGAGGCGGCGCGTATTACATCTCGGCAAGGAACTGCATCTTTTGGGGGAACATGGCATCGAACACCCCGGAGGTGTTTGGCATCATAGTGACTTACTCCTGCGTCCGGGGCGGCCATGCGGGCGTGGGGAACATCGCAGACTACCCGAAGTTTGCAGGCGCGCCGGACAACCTGCAGCTGCTGCCCGGGTCGCCCTGCCTGGACACCGGAACGGATATGGATGCTCCGGCCGACGACATTGCCGGCAAGGCGCGGCCCCAGGGCGCGGGGGTGGACATGGGTGCCTATGAGAGCGCAGCCCTCGGCGTGCCCCATGCCCCGGTGGTCGGGGCGGACGGCTCCGGCGCCAACCCGCCCACCTGGACCTGGACCCCCGGCGGCGGCGGCATCGGGCAGTACCGCTTCGGCTTCGCCGAAGGGCTCTGGGAGGCCGTGGATCTGGCGGCCACAGCCTACACGCCGCCCATCCCGCTGCCGGCGGGCGGCCACACGCTGTATGTGCAGGAGCGCGACGCTCTGGGCAACTGGAGCGCCTCGGGCACGCACACGCTGACGGTGACGGACACCGCGCCCCCGACGGGCGCCGTCGTCATCAACGGCAACGCCGCCACCACCGCCTCGTCCACCGTCGCGCTGGCGCTGACCTGGGATGACGGGCTCAACGGGTCCGGCGTGTCCCGCATGCGCTTCAGCAACGACGGCATCACCTGGTCCCCCTGGGAAAAACAGGCGTCCGTGAAGTCCTGGACCCTGCCCGCCGGCACGGGCTACAAGACTGTGCGCGCGCAGTTCCTCGACCGCTCAGGCAACCGTTCGGCGGTCTGCAGCGACTACATCAAGGTCGTGGCGCCATGACCTGAGGCGGCAGCGCGGACAAGCAGTCCAATCACCGGCCCCACGGAGGCCCCCCGGCCCCCCATGCAGGAGATCATGCCGTGAACCGAGCCCTGTTCGCCGTCCTCGCGCTGGCGTCCGCCGCGTTTGCCGCCCCCCCCGATCTGCGCACGGGCGCGGCGTTGCACGCCTTTGACCACCTGCACGGCTACGCGGAGCAGGCGGAGACCGCCGCGGCCTGCGGCGCGACGGTCATTTACGCCACGGGCCTCGGCATGGACGGCTACACGGGCATCCCGGAGGCGGAGACGTGGGAGGCGCACCGGGCGCAGTGCCGCGCCTACAACGACCGCGCCCGCGCCGAGGGCATCCAGGGGATCCTCGGCTACCTCTGCGCCACCTCCATCGTCGGCCTGGACACCTTTGACGCCCACTGGACCGATGAGATGCGCGCGGAGTTCGGCTCGGCCCCGTCCGACTGGCTCCAGCAGGACGCGGACGGGAATCCGCTGCCCTCGTGGTACGGCGGCGACTACCGCCCCGCCTGCATGAATAACCCCGGCTGGCGCGCCTACCAGCGCTTCATGGTCCGCAGCCAGATCGAGACGGGCCACGACGGCGTCTTCTTCGACAACCCGACGGTCCACAACAAGGGCTGCTACTGCCCGCACTGCATGGAGAAGTTCGCCGCCTATCTGAAGGGGAGGGGCCGGCCCGCAGAGGACGGCAGCCTCGCCGGGCTTCGCCGCGCCGCCCTCGCGCAAAAGGAGGACTTCCTCCGCTTCCGCTGCACCACGGCCCGCGACTTCCTCCTCGAGATGCGCATGGCGGCCCAGCTAATCCGCCCCGACGCCCTCGTCACGGCGAACAACAGCCTCAACCAGCCCGACGCCCTCTTCGCCCAGTGCCACCTCTTCGCCTACAACATTTTCGAGATGAGCCAGGCGGAGGACCTCGTCGTCATCGAGGACATGGGCACCCAGCCCCGGCGGCTGGCCGACGGAACCACGCTGGAAGGCGGCCCGACCTACGCCCAGCTCCACGCCATCGCCCACGGAAAGCCCGTCGTCGCCTGCACCATCGCGGAGACCGACTACCACACGCCGCCGTCCCTTGTCCGCCTCGCCATGACCGAGGCCGCCGCCCACAACACGGGCTACCTCCTCTGGCCCACCTGGCCCGAGGACCAGCGCGCCCGCATGGCCGCCGCCGTGCGCCCCTGCGCCGACTGGCTGCGCGGCCACGCCGACCGGCTCTCCGTCTCGCAGCCCCGCCGCGACGTCGTGCTCCTGCTCCCGTTCCAGAACTGGGTGAACACGAAGGAGTGCCGCGCCACGTTTCTCGCGCGGGAGCTGCGCAGGCGCAATCTCCAGTTTGAGGTTGCTTCGGAGGACGATTTCGCCGCGAAACTGGCGGGCGCGCGTGTCTTGGTGGCGGAGAACGCCGAGGCCCTTTCTCCCGGCCGGCGGGACAGGGCCCGCATTTTCACCAACATGGGCGGCACCCTCATCCTCGGCGACAAGAGCGACTGGGCCGACCGCGTGCGCGCCGCCCTGAACCCGCCCGCCGTTGTTCTGGAGGCCCCCGACACCGTCCGCGTTGTCGTCCGCGACACGGACACCGAAGCCCTCGTCTTCCTCTACAACCTCAACATCGAGCGCCTGTCCTCCTTCGAGGACCGCGTCACCCCCGCCGAAGACCTCCGCGTGACGGTCACCGCCCTTGCTGTTGGCACCGTCACCGCGTCCTCCCCCGACCCCGGCGCGTTCAACGGCCCCCTCCCCCACACCGCAGAGCCCACCCCCGAAGGCGGAATGCGCGTGTCCTTCACCCTCCCCCGGCTCGACACCGGCGCCCTCATCGTGATCGCGCGGCAATAGACCCCGCGGGCCGAAAAGGATCGGGCCCTCCCGGCCGTCAAATGCCCCCGGCGCGCGCGGGAAACGGGCCGAATGTTGACCCGGCCCGCCGAATATGGTACCCTTTCTCCTGCCCTGTCCGCGGGCTGAACGGCGGCGGGGCGCTTGATTTCCGCTGGTTTTTGGTCCGGCCTCCCCGGTGGCCGGGTCCTGCGCAACGGGAGGCCGGCGAACCCGGTCAGGTCCGAGAGGAAGCAGCCGCAGTTGGTTCTCTCCGTGTGATGCAGGGCGCCCGGTTTTCCGGCGGGGGCCGCGACCTTAAACCGGCGGGCGGCGGGAGGTTGCATGGCGGATTCCAACTACACGGTGCTGGCGCGCAAGTGGCGGCCGCAGTCCTTCGACGACGTCGTGGGGCAGGAGCACATCACGCGGACGCTGAAGAACGCCATCGCCTCGGGCCGCATCCACCACGCCTTTCTCTTCCTGGGCTCCCGGGGCATCGGCAAGACAACGACGGCCCGCATCCTGGCGAAGGCGCTGAACTGCCAGCAGTCCGACACCCCCACCGTCTCCCCCTGCGGCGTCTGCGACAACTGCGTGTCCATCGCCCAGGGCAGCAACATTGACGTGATCGAGATTGACGGCGCGTCGAACAACACGGTGGACAACGTGCGGGACATCCGGGACAACGTGCGGATGGTCCCGTCGAGCGGGCGGTACAAGGTGTACATCATTGACGAGGTGCACCAGCTCTCGACGAGCGCGTTCAACGCCCTGCTGAAGACGCTGGAGGAGCCGCCGGCGCACGCGGTGTTCATCCTGGCAACGACGGAGGCACACAAGATCCCCGCGACGATCGTGTCTCGGTGCCAGCGTTACGACTTCCGCCGGGTGCCCATGGCGGGCATCGTGGAGCTGCTGCGCAAGATTCTGGCGAAGGAGGGGCGCGCGGCGACGGACGAGGCGCTCTTCGCCATCGCGCGGGCGGCCGAGGGCGGCGTGCGCGACTCCGAGGGCGTCCTCGACGAACTGATGACCTACTGCGACGGCGAGATCACGTTCAAGGACGTGTTCGACGTGCTGGGGCTGGTGGACTGGCGGGTCATGCACACGCTGTGCGACGCCCTGCTGGCGGGCGACGTGGCGCGCCAGATGACGGTGGTGGAGGAGGTGATCACGGCGGGCAAGGACCTGTCGCAGTTCGTGGAGGAGCTGCTGCGCTACTTCCGCAACCTCCTGGTCTGCAAGTCGTCGAAGGACGCGGAAATCCTGCGTCTGCCGGAGGACGAGACGGCGGAGCTTTCGCGCCGGGCGGCCCGCTTTCCGATGGTGAAGCTGCTGAACATCGTGGAGCAGTTCGCCGCGCTCACGAACGGCTTCGACTCGCAGATCGCCCAGCGCACGGCGCTGGAGGCCCTGCTCATCCGCCTGTCCCGCGTGGACACGGATGTCTCCCTCGACACGGTCATGGAGAAGCTGATCCTGCTGGGGGCCGGGGGGGTGGTCCCCGCG
>JAKPUV010000700.1 GCA_029554925.1 Candidatus Hydrogenedentota bacterium
TCCCCGTTCCGCCGCCGGAATAATGCCCCTTCAACCGAGAAGGAACCGCCCCATGGCCGCGACGCTGCTGCTTGCTTTGGTCTCCACCGGCACCCTGTGCTCCGCGCAGGTGTCGGTGTCGGAGGAGACGATGGTGCTCCCCACCTACCCGACGGAGGCGCCGGACCGGATTCCGCTGTTTTTCCGGCCGGAGGAGGTGCAGCTCGCGGAGAAGCATGTCTACCCGTACCCTTTCTACGGGGTGCAGTCGGCGGAGAAGGCGGACCGGGAGTACCGGGCCGTCGTCCTGGAGAACGAGTACCTGAAACTCTGCGTCACGCCGGAGATGGGCGGGCGGCTGTACTACGCCGTGGACAAGACCAACGGCTACCAGATCGTCTACAACAACCGCGTGGTGAAGCCCGCGCTCATCGGGACCATAGGCGCGTGGACCTCCGGCGGGGTGGAGTGGAACACGCCGCACCACCACCGGGCCACCAGCCTCCTGGACGTGGACCACACGGTCGTGGAGAACCCGGACGGCAGCAAAACGGTCTGGGTCGGCGAGTATGAGAAGCGCAGCCAGACGCGCTGGCTCACGGGCATGACGCTGGAGCCGGGGAGGGCCTATGTGAAGATCACGTTCAAGAGCATGAACGTGACGCCCTACGAGTACCCCGCGCTGTGCTTCGCCAACGTGGCGGTCCATGTGAACGACAGCTACCAGTTCGTCTTCCCGCCGGACGTGGAGATGATGAACTTCCACTACGTCACGGAGTTCACGCGGTGGCCCGTGCTGAACCAGACGTACCAGTCCGTGGACTACACGAAGGGCGAGGACCTCTCGTGGTGGAAGGAAACCCGCCAGCCCGTCTCGTTCTTCGTCACGAAGACCGCCCAGGACTTCATGGGCGGCATTGACCACGGAAAGGGCGCGGGCATCGCCCTCGTCGGCGACCACCGCATCTTCAAGGGGAAGAAGCTCTGGAACTGGGGGAAGAACGAGGTGCAGGAGGTCTGGGACACGAAGCTCACGGACGAGGACGGGCCCTACGCCGAGCTGATGATGGGCTTCTACTCGGACAACCAGCCGGACTACAACTTCGTCGCCCCCTTCGAGACGAAATACGGCGACATGTACCTCTACGGGATCAAGGGGCTGGACGGCATCAAGGAGGCCACCCGCGACTTCGCCCTCAACCTGGACCTGAAGGAGGGCCTGGCGCAGATCCAGCTCAACGCCACGGCGGCGTTCCAGGGCGTCCAGATCGCGCTGCGGCGCGGCGACACCACCGTCTTCACGGACACCGCGGACATCTCCCCGGAGCAGCCCTACGCCCACGAGGCCCCGGCGGGCGGCGCGGAGAGTCTGGAGGAGCTCCGCGTGCAGGTGCTCGACGCGGAGGGCCGGGAGCTTCTCGCGTGGCAGAAACAGCCCGCGAAAAACGAGCCGTTCCCGGAGGTGTACCGGGACCCGCTGGAACCGCGCGAATACAAGACCGCGCAGGAGCTTTTCTACGCGGGGCTCAAGCTGGAGCAGTTCGGCAACACCAACTTCGACTACATGAAATACTATGAGGCCGCCCTCGCCCTGGAGCCGGACCATGTGCCCACCAACACCCAGATCGGGCTGGTGTTCCTGAAGCGCGGCGAGCTGGACCGGGCGGAGGAGCATCTCGCGCGGGCCGTGGGGGTGGTCACGGACAACCACAAGAAGGCCCAGGACGCCACCGCGCTCTTCTACCTCGGCGTGTGCCGCCTGCGGCAGGGCCGAACCGACGACGCGCTGGAGCTGCTCTACCGCGCCACCTGGGATTACCCGTGGACCTCGGCGGGGTACACCCTCGCCGCGCAGGCGGAGGCCGCGCGCGGGAATCTCGAAAAGGCGCTGGACAACGCCGAGCGCGCGGTCCGCGCCAACACGCAGAACATAGAGGCCCTCTGCGTCAAGACGATCATCCTGCGGACGCTCGGCAACGCCGCCGCCGCCGCGGACACCGCCCGCCAGGCGCTGGAAGTGGACCCGCTCTGCTTCACCGCCCTGAACGAGCTGCGCCTCCTCGCCGGCACCGCCGACACGGGAAAGACGGCGGGGGAGTGGGCAAACCGGCTCGCCCGGTGCCTGCGCAATGAGCCGTACAACTACATCGAGACGTCGGCGCGCTACGCCGCCGCGGGCCGCTTCGGGGAGGCGGTGGAGTTCATGGGCCTCGCTGCGGCGTCGCCGGACGCCGCGCTGTCCGAAAACCCGATGACGCACTACCATCTCGCGCTCTATCTGGACCGCGCGGGCAGGGGAGAGGAGGCCGCCGCCGCGCTGGAGAAAGCCGCCGGGCTGCCCATTGACCTCTGCTTCCCCTACGGCGAGGAGTCCGAGCGCGCGCTGCACTTCGCCCTGTCCGCAGACCCCGGTGATGCCAAGGCGCACTACCTGCTGGGCAACCTCCTCGCCAACTTCCGCCACGCCGAGGCCGTCGCCTGCTGGCAGGCCGCGCTGGACAACGGCTTCAAGGACGCCGTGGTCTACCGCAACCTCGCCTACCTCCAGGCCAACCACCTCGACCGGCTCCCGGAGGCGCTGGACAACATCATGACGGCCATCTCCCTCGACCCGAAGCAGAAGCGCTACTTCGCCGAGGCCGACCTCTACATGTCCTATGCGAGCCTGACGCCGGAGCAGCTTGCGGAGTTCCTCGCCGAGTACGGGGAGATGGGGAGGGACATCGTGGACATCCAGCTCATGGAGGTCAAACTGGCGGTCTTCCGCGGCGAGTACGACCGAGCCATCGAACTCCTCACCGCCATGCGCTACCACATCGAGGAGGGCGCCACCTTCAACCCGCACGTCCACTGGTTTGACGCCCACCTGCAAAAGGGCATCGGGGAGATGAACGCGGGCCGCCACCGGGAGGCCGAGGCCCTGTTCCTCAAGGCAATGGAGTTCCCCGCCAACCTCGAGGCCGAGCGCAACGGAAAGACCGGCATCGCCCACTATTACCTCGGCGTCAACCAGCGCCTCGCCGGCGACGCGGAGGCCGCGCGCGGCCATTTCACCGCCATGCTCGACTACACGCCCCCGCAGGGCTGGGGCGCCGGGGACTTCCCCGAGATCGGCTACTTCAAGGCCCTCGCCGCCCGCGAGCTGGGACACAACGCCGACGAGATGGAGAAGCGGTTCCGCCAGCTCATCGAGGACGGCGAAAAGCGCCTCGCCCCCGCCAAGGACGGACGCCACATCACGGTGACGGTGGAGGAGGAGCACACAGGCCGCACCTTCCTCCTCGAGCGCGAGCTCGCCCGCAAGGACCTGCGCGTTTCGTCCCATTACCTTCAGGGCCTCGGCCATCTCGGCCTCGGCGAAAAAGACCAGGCCCGCGACTGCTTCGAGCAGGCCCTCGCCGTGGACCCGCTCGCCGTGGACCCGAAACTCATGCTGGCATCCATCACTGAATGACCCAGTAACGGAAGGTCTCCCGCATGAATCACCTCGTAAGAATCGGCATCTTCGCGGCCCTCGCTTTGCTCGCGGTCTCCCCGGCCCGCGGTGAGGAGAAGAGCATCCACCCCTGGGGGGAGAATCCCTGGTACTGGGCCTATGGGGACAAACCCGTGCTGCTGGTCGGCGGCAGCGACGACGACAACCTGTTCCAGTGGCCGGAGAAGGAGCTCATCGAACAGCTGGACCGGCTGGCGGCGGCGGGCGGAAACCTCATCCGAAACACCATGAGCGACCGGAAGGACCGGGGCTTCGAGGTGTACCCCTTCAAGCAGGGGAAGGACGGGAAGTACGACCTCGGCAAGTGGAACCGGGAGTACTGGGACCGCTTCGAGCGGATGCTGCGCGAGACGGAGAAGCGGGGAATCATCGTCCAGATCGAGGTGTGGGACCGTTTCGACTATACCGACACCGGCGGCGCGGACCGCTGGCAGATCCACCCCTACAACCCGAAGAACAACGTCAATTACACCTACGGGGAATCCGGGTTTGCCGAGCGCTACCCCGACCACCCCGGGGCGAACCGCCAGCCCTTCTTCTTCACCACGCCGAACCAGCGGAACAACACGGTGGTCCTGAAATACCAGCAGCGCTTCGTGGAGAAGATGCTGGAGCACACCCTGCGCCGGGGCAACGTGCTCTACTGCATGGACAACGAGACCAGCGGCGAGGAGGAATGGGGGCGGTACTGGGCGGAGTTCATCAAGGAGCGCGCGGCGAAAAAGGGGAGGACCGTCTTCGTCACGGAGATGTGGGACAACTGGAAGCTCACGGACGATGTGCACCGGCGGACCTTCGACCACCCGGAGCTCTACGACTTCGTGGACGTTTCCCAGAACAA
>JAKPUV010000701.1 GCA_029554925.1 Candidatus Hydrogenedentota bacterium
CTGGAGTCCTTGAAAAAGGCGTGGCGGAAGCCCGAGGCGAAGGAACTCGCCGGGGGGGCCATGGATGCCGCCGGCGTTTCCGCCGCCCCGGTGTGGGAGGAGGAGGCGGGCTCCTGGGAGGGATGCGCCGTCCGGCGGCTGGTGCTTCAGCCCGAGCCGGGGGTGTTCCTCCCCGCTGTGCGGGTTACCCCCGCGTCGGTCACCGGTCTTCCCATTGAGGCCTGCCGGGAGGGAAAGGCCGCCTGGCTGGGCAGTGCGGACGCGCTGAGCGCGCTGGTGGGGCGGGGGGAGGACGTGCTGGTGGTGGACCTGCGGGACACGGGGGAGACGTTCTCCATCTCCGCCCACAAGGCATGGGATGAACCCTTCGGCGGCAACTGGCAGACCTTTTTCCGCGCCTACCTGCTGGGGCGGTCAGTCTCTGGCATGTGGGCCTCGGACCTGCTTTGCTGCGCCAAGTATCTCTCCGGGGGGAAGGAGGGGGTGGCATGCCGGGTCACGGCCACGGGCGGGATGGTCATCGCGGCCCACTTGGCGGCCGTGGTGGCGCCCGGCTTCGTTGACGGCGTGGACGCCGTGGCGCCCCCCCGGACCTGGGAGGAGACGGTCATGGCCGGCGGGACGGCGTATCCGGATCTGTACACCGCCGTTCCCGGCATGCTGGGTGTGTGCGACTGGCCCGCGCTGGCGCGGCCCTAAGAGACAAGGAATCACAGGATATGCGCATCACGCGACGGGTCTTCTGCGGGGCGGCGTTTGCCGGGCTGGCGGGGTGCGCGCGCGGCGCGCGGCGGGCGGGAACCGCGGAGAAGCCGGCGTTCCCGCTGGTGGACCTGCATGTCCACCTGGACAACAGCACGGTGGACCAGGTCCTGGCGCTGTCCGCCGAGCGCGGCGTGAAATTCGGCATCGTGGAGCACGCGGGGACCAAGGAGAACGTCTACCCCGTGGTATTGAGCAACGATGAAGAGCTGCTGCGGCATCTGGACACGCTGGCGGGAAAGCCGGTCTTCAAGGGGGTGCAGGCGGAGTGGCTCGACTGGCAAAGCGGCTTCTCGAAAGAAGCCCTGAAGAAACTGGACTACATCCTCACGGACACCATGACCTTCCCCGGGCCGGACGGCCGCCGCATGAAACTGTGGGAGAAGCCCGAGGGCCTGGGCACGGCGCAGGAGTTCATGGCCCGCTATGTGGACTGGCACCTGCAGATCATTGAGACCATGTCCATGGACATCCTGGCCAACGGCACCTGGCTGCCGGCGGCCTTCGCCGCCGAGTACGACACCCTGTGGACCGAGGCCCGCGTGGCGAAGGTGGTGGACGCGCTGGTGAAGCACGGCGTCGCGCTGGAGATCAGCTCCGGGTTCAGCCTGCCCAAGCTGTCCTGGCTCCGCCAGGCCAAAGCCGCCGGGGTCAAGTTCACCATGGGCAGCAACGGACGCTACCCCAAGATGGGCCTGCTGGACTACTCCCTCACCGTGGCGGAACAGCTCGAACTCCAGGCGGATGACTTCTTTCTCCCCAACGGGAACGGCCCGCGCAGGATTTGACCTTCCCCTGAAGCCGCCTTTTCGGGACTGTCTTCTATCGGCGGTCCGGAAAAGAGCACATTTATCATCTTTGCGCTTGACAAAAACCCCGTCTTTTCCTACCATAAATGCGGTGACGGTGGGGCGCTTCCGGCACTAATGGGCGGGTGCCCGTGAGTCATAACCATAGGTGTGCAAAAAACAAGGAGAAAATGTCATGAAACAGAGACGAGGCTTCACCCTGATCGAGCTGCTGGTGGTCATCGCCATCATCGGCATTCTGGCGGCCATCCTCTTGCCCGCGCTGGCCCGCGCCCGCGAGGCCGCGCGGCGCTCCAGCTGCCAGAACAA
>JAKPUV010000702.1 GCA_029554925.1 Candidatus Hydrogenedentota bacterium
TCAGGGCGTCAATGTTCGCGTGAATGTCCGAAATGATCGCGTACCGCAAAGCCTGTCTCCGCGCCGGCGTCCCGCCGGGGCGCCCGTTCCCTCGCCCAACCCGCACCGCGGCGCCCGCCCCGTCCCTTGGGGGGCCGCGCCACCGTCCGTTCCAAAACCGGTCACTCCTTGTTCCCAAGCCCATGATACCAGCATTTCCCGCGCTGTTTCCAATGCCGGGAATACGGGCATGCCGTCAGGGGGATATGTCACGCCCCCGTCCACGACGTCCATCATGTCCAGGGTGTTCAATATCCTCCAAGAGGCGGGCGTGGAAGGGCAGGGGAGGGGAGAGGCGGCATTGAAAAGCGCGGGCGCAGGTGCTACGCTGTGGGCCAGGGTTCAGCCGAAAGGGAGAAGCAATGGTTGTTCACGTGGTGAAAACCTTGCTGGCATGGGCAGGGTTTCATCTGGCATCCGGGGTGCTGTTCGGCGTCCTGTTTGCCGGGGTCTCCTTTGCTCTGGCGGGGGAGGATCCCTCCTTTGGTGCCAGGTTTGGGGTTGCTCTCGGGCCGGTGGTCGCCCTGTCCTTCGGCGTGCTGTCCTATTACCCCCTGCGGAAAGTTCTCACGCCGCGGACGTGCCTCGGGTTGCCGTTCTCCACCTTTCTGGGCGGGGTGGCCGGATTGCTGATCGCGCTTCCGTTCCTTGGGGTGGAGGGCGGGGCGGTGTTCAGTGCGGCCGGGTGCATGCTCGGGTATTGGGCGGGCGTGGCCGTGCTGGGGCTTGAACTGCCGGGTCACCGGAGGGCGTGAGATGCCCCCCCCTCGAATCCTTTCCCGCCCTCCGCTTCAAACGCTTGACTGAAACAAACATTTGATGTATACTGCGCGCCAGCGGTCGGAACGGCCGATGGAGCGCGTGACATGAACCCATCCCTGGACGGAACCAAACTGGCGCTGGTGGAGGCGGCCGGTCCGCTTTTTGCGGAGCACGGGCTGGAGGGAACCAGCATCCGGGCCATCGCGGAGCGGGCGAAGGCCAATGTGGCGGCGGTGAACTATCATTTCGGCTCCAAGGAGAACCTCTACACGGAGGTGCTGCGCCATGTGGCCACCCGTGTGATGCGCCGGCCCGTAGGGGAATACCGGGCGGAGGCCGAGGGCACCCGCTCACGGCGGGACCTTTCCCAGCTCGTGGCGGAGTTCATTTCCGACTGGTTTCACTCCTACTTTCCCCCGGAGGGGCCGGTCTGGCATGCGCGTCTGATGATGCGGACCCTGCTGGAGCCGTCCCCCTCGCTGCAACAGATTGTGGACCAGGTGTTCCGTCCGGAACACAGCGAGCTGGAGGGCCTGCTCCGGGCGGTCTGCCCCGGCATGACGGAGGAGCAGGCGCGTTTTTGCGCCTTCACGCTTTCCGCGCAGATCACCTTCTTCATCATGGCCAAGGCGCCGATCCTGCTGTTCCTGCGGATGCGGGACTACGATCCCGCGTTTCTTGATTCGGCGTGCGGGCACGTTACCCGGGTCGTCTTCGCGATGCTCCGGGACTACGGCGCCCCCATCACCCTTCCCGCAACCTGAACGGATGCCACATTTCCCATGAAAGTGATTCTCAAGGCCGTTTCAAATCTTGTGCTGATCGCGGTGCTGGCCGGGGCCGCCTATCTGCTTCTCACCCGGATGGGCGGGAAGGAGGAGGAGGCCGCCCCCGCGGCCGAGCGGGTGATCCCCGTCTCCCTCACCCCCCTGGAGACGCGCGTCTTTGAGGACCGCGTGGCGGTGCAGGGCAACATCCGGGCGAAGAACTTCGCCATGGTGTCCCCCGTGATCGGCGGCACCATCGAGGAGATTTTTGTCCGCGAGGGCGACGCCGTGAAGGCGGGGGAGACGGTGCTGTTCACGGTGGACTCCGCGAACCTGAGGCGGGCGCTGGATGTGCGGCGGCAGGACCGGGCGGTGGCGGAGAACGCCCGCAGGCAGGCCGAGGCGCGGCTGGCGCAGGTGCGCGCCGACTTCGAGAAGGCCGAGGTGGACCTCCGCCGCTACGAGCTGCTCTATGAGGACAACGTGGTGCCCGTGGACGTGCTGGAGATGCAGCAGTCCCGGCACAAGCAGATGAAGGCCGCGCTGGACATGGCCGAAACCATGGTTCAGCTCAGCCGCGAGCAGGAGGAGCAGGCGGGCATCGCCGTCGAGATCGCGCAGAAGACCCTGGAGGACGCCTCCCCGAAGTCCCCCATTGACGGGATGGTCACCATGAAGCTCGCCGAGGTTGGCGAGATGGCCCAGTCCGGGCACCCGGTGGTCCGGGTGGAGGACATGACGGCGCTGGAGGCCTCGGCCTACCTGCCCGCCGAGCATTTCGACCGGGTCCGGGAAGGCGAAACCGAGGTGCGCGTGGCCGCCTACGGAAAGGACCTGGGCACCGCCAAGGTCACCTACAAGAGCCCCGCCATCAACCCGAAGCTCAGGGCCTTTGAGATACGGTGCGCCCTGGACAGCCTGCCCGAAGGCGTCTCCACGGGGGCCATCGCCGACATCGCCGTGGTTTTTGAGCGCCGCGAGGGGCTGGCGGTGCCCACCTCCGCCCTGGTGCAGCGCGGCGGACAGTCCCTCCTGTTCAGCGTGGACGGAAACAAGGCCCGCGCCCACAAGGTGGCCGTGGGGCTGGCCAACGAGGGCTGGTCGGAGGTTCTGCCGTCGGACGGTCTGGCGGCGGGCGTGCCGGTGGTCACCATGGGCCAGACCCTCGTCGAGGACGGCACCAGCGTTCAATCACAGGATTCCAGCAGGTAATGTTCCTCTCAAACGCCTCCATACGCCGGCCCGTGGCCATGTCGGCCCTGCTCATCGCGCTGGCCATTCTGGGCTTCAACGCCTACCGGACCATCCGCCTCGAGTTCATGCCCAAGGTGGACTTCCCCTACATCACCGTGCTCACGGTGTATCCCGGCGGAAGCCCCTCCGACATCGAGGTGGACATCGCCAAGCGCGTCGAGGACGCCGTGGTCTCCATTGACGGCGTCAAGCACGTCAACTCCGTGGCCATGGAGAACGTCTGCCAGACCCTCATCGAATTCCAGATGGGCGTGGATGTGGACGTGGCGGCCAATGATGTGCGGTCCAAGCTGGACCTTATCCTGGTGGACCTCCCGGAAGGCTGCGAAAAGCCGAAGGTCCTGAAGTTCGACATCAACGCCCTGCCCGTCGTCACCCTGGCCCTTTCGGGGGACGCGCCGGTGGACGAGCTGTTTGACTTCGCCGACAACCTCCTGCGCGACCGGCTCGCCACGCTGCCCGGCGTGGCCACCGTGGAGCTCGTTGGCGGCGCGAAACGCGAGGTCCATGTGACCCTCGACCGCGACAAGCTCGCCGCCCGCGGGCTCACCAGCATGAGCGTCGTGGAGGCGGTGCAGAAGGGGGTCAAGACCGTGCCGTCGGGCCGCGTCCGCGAGCGGGGGATGGAGTATTCCGTCAAGTTCGACGCGGAGTACGAGGACCTCGCCGCCCTGGGCGGGCTCGAGGTCGCCAACGAGAACGGCGTCCGCACCTACCTGCGCGACGTGGCCGAGGTGGGGATGACGACGGAGGAGCTGCGCCAGACCGCGGACATCGACGGCAAGCCGGCCATCATTGTGAAGGTGGTCAAGAAGGCCGACGCCAACGCGGTGGAGGTGGTGAACGGCGTGCGCGGCGCCCTCGACCGCCTGCGCACGGGGCTGCCCGGCGGCATGCGCCTGGACTGGGTGGAGGACGACGGCACCTTCATCCAGGCGTCCGTGGACAGCGCCACGTCCAACATTATCCAGGGCGTTCTCCTCACCGCCCTCATCCTCTTCCTCTTCCTCTACAACGTCCGGTCCACCATCATCGTCGCGATCACGATGCCCCTGACCATCGTCATCGGGCTCTTCTTCATGAAGGCGGTCGGCTACTCCCTGAACATGCCCACCCTCATGTCCATCGGCCTCTCCGTGGGCATTCTTGTCACCAACTCCATCGTGGTCCTCGAGAGCATCCTCACCCGGCTCCAGGAGACCGGCGACCCCGTCAAGGCCTCCCGGCTGGGCGCCGGCGAGGTCGGCATCGCCGTGCTCGCCAGCGCGGGCACCAACGTCGTCGTGCTGTTCCCCATCATCATCATGAAGTCCATGGTCGGATTCTTCTTCGCCCCCTTTGCCCTGTCCATGGTCATCATGACCGTCGCCTCCCTGTTCATCTCCTTCACCCTCACCCCCATCCTGTGCGCCAAGCTCCTCAAGCCCGTCCCCGAGGGGGCCGGCGGCCTTCTCGCGCTCATGGACCGCCTGTGGAACGGCGCGCTGGACGCCGTGACCGAGGGGTTTATCCGGCTGCTCCGGTTTTTTGAGAAGAACCGGCTGGCCGCGCTGGCCTTCATGGCCTTCTGTGTCTTCATGCTTTGGCACTCCCTGGGGCTTGCCGCCGGGCTCGGATTCGCCTTCTTCCCCGACTCCGACCGCGGCAAGGTCTCCGTGAAGCTTGAGTATCCGACCAGCTACGACCTGGAAAGGACGACGGCGCGGGTCGAGGAGGTCAAGCAGCGGCTGGCGGGGCTGCCCGGGCTGAAACACATGGTCACCACCATTGGCAAGGTCGAGGGCGTGCTCGGCCAGGCCAGCGAGGGCGTCTACCTGGCCCAGGTGACCCTGGTGTTTCCGCAGCGGACCGAGCGCGCGGAGAAGGGGGACGAGCTGGTGGAGGCCGCCCGGCGGAACATGCAGGGGTATGCGGACGCGATTGTCACCGTGTCCACCCCCAGCACGGTCGGCGGGCAGTCCGCAAAGATCGAAGTGGAGATCGCCGGAGAGGATCTTGCCCTGCTCGACGGCCTGGCCCTCCGTCTGGAAAAGACCCTTCGCGGCCGGTCCGGTTTCGACGACGTGGACACGAGCGTCCGGATCGGCAAGCCCGAACTGCGCGTGACGCCGAAGCGCGAGGTGCTGTCCGATCTCGGCATGCCGGCCGTCGGCGTGGGCATGGCGCTCCGCGCCAACCTGGAGGGCCTCACCTCCGCCGTCTACAAGAAGGAGGGCCGGAACTACGACATCGTGGTGAAGCTGGCCGAAAAGGAGGGAAAGGAGCAGGTGGGGCAGTTCCTGCTTCCCGGCCCCCCGGGCAGCCCGCTGCTCCTCTCAACGGTGGGCGAGGTCGCCGAGCGTCTGGCGCCGATCCAGGTCCTGCGGAAGGATAAGATGCGCATCTCCAAGGTGTTCGTGAACAACTCGCCGGACAAGCCGCTCGGGGAGGCCGTGGACGACATCAAGGAGCTCTTCGCCACCGAGATACCGCTCCCCGCCGGCTACGTGCTGTTCTTTCCGGGGGAGTACGAGGTCATGCAGGAGGGCAACGCCGCCTTCGCCGAGGCGGGCCTCATCGCCATCATCCTCGTCTATCTGACCCTGGCCGCCATCCTTGAGTCCTTCTTCCGGCCCTTCATCATCCTGCTCACGCTGCCCCTCGGCTTCGTCGGCGTGGTGTGGGCCCTGTGGGCGGCCGGACTCGCCATCAACATGATGGTCATGCTCGGCATCGTCATGCTCATCGGCATCGTGGTGAACAACGCCATCCTGATCATGGACTCGGTGGAGCAGTACCGGGGGAAGGGCATGTCCTCCCATGACGCCATGATCACCGCCTGCCGCGACCAGTTCCGGCCCATTGTCATGATCACCGCGGCCGCCATCCTCGGCATGCTGCCCCTGGCCATGGACCAGGGCATCGGCTCCGAGCCGCGCGTTCCCCTCGGCGTCGCCTCCGTCGGCGGCATCGCCATCTCCGCCGTCCTCACCCTGCTCGTGATCCCCATCGTCTACGATTTCTTCACCCGCAGGAAGAAGCACGGCGCCGGCACGGGGCCGGACGTCACTCCGCCCGCGGCGGAACCTGGCCCAGAAGCTCCCGAACCTGCGCCGTCGGAATGATCACCACCATGCTGTCCCCGCCGGTGGTGCCGCCCTTCTGCATGCGCAGCGTGCCGACGCCCACCAGCGCGCCGTCCAGCGTGAACACCGGCGAGCACAGCACGCTGTCCGACCGGTGCGTCCCCATAAAATAGAAGGGCCGGGGCTTCTCGACCAACCCCTCAATGCGCTCGATGAAGGATGTGTGCGCCCGCTGGGCCACCGGACCCATCTGCCCCACCACCACCACCGGGTCCAGGATGGCCGGCACGGCGGCCGTCTCCGGATTGACAAAGGGCAGCGCCTCCGCCGGCTTCTCCACCGGGCGGATAAAGCCCAGGTCCAGGTCCTTGTCCCGCAGCACCAGCTCCGCGTCATGCTCCGAACTGTCCCCGTACACCATCTTCAGCGACACC
>JAKPUV010000760.1 GCA_029554925.1 Candidatus Hydrogenedentota bacterium
GCGGATGACGGCGACCATTTCTTGGCGGGGGACGGTGGTCTGGGTTTCGCGGCCGGCCTGGCGGTATTCCTCGCGGGTGGCGATGTTTTCGCGGACGGCTTTGCCGGCGATGAGGTCTTTGACGGCGACGAGGCCGTTGGCAAGCTCGTCCTCGCCGAGGATGACGGCGACGGGGATCTCGTAGCGGTCGGCGTCGGAGAGCTGGGCGCCCATGTTTTTCTTGCCGCCGAGGTAGGTGACGGTGTTGAGGCCGGCGTCGCGGAGTTCGCGGGCCAGTTTGAACACCTCCTGCCGGGGGACGCGGCCGACGGTGGCGATGCAGACCTGGGCGATGGACTTGGCGCGGCGCGCGACGCCGAGGCGGGTCATGGCGGCCAGAAGCCGGTCCACGCCGATGGACGCGCCGGTGGCGGGCACCTTCTCCTCGATGAAGCGGGAGCACAGCTCGTCGTAGCGGCCGCCGCCGCCGACGGAGCCGAATTCGGGCGCGCCGGGCAGGACGATCTCGAAGACGGGGCCGGTGTAGTAGTCGAGGCCGCGGGTGAGGCTGGGGTCGTAGGCCGCCTCGTCCTCGCCGACGCCGAGGGCCTCGAGGTATCCCGCGAGCTCCGTCATCTCGTCGAGGGCCTGGGCGCTCTGCTCGGTGGGGGGCAGGTGGTCGGCGAGGGCCTCCAGCAGCCCGGCGCGCGCGGGCGCGGCCACGGCGACGAAACCGGCGATCTTGTCAATGAGGGACGGCTCCAGGCCGACGCCGGGGATGGGGTCGCCGGACTCGTCCACGCGGCCCGGCCCCAGCTCCTCGCGCATCCTGTCCGGGCCGATCTTCTGGAGCTTGTCCATGACGCGCAGGACATGCTTGATCGTCTCCAGGTTGGTGATGCCGTTGCCCTCCAGCAGGGCGTCCACAAGGCGGCGGTTGCTGATGCGGACCTGGAACAGCGCGGGGGCGCCGTCATGCGCGCCCAGCCCGAGGGCGCGGAAGGCGTCGCAGAGCACGGCGATGACCTCGGCGTCCGCCGCCAGCGTGTTCGCCCCGGCGATGTCAATGTCGAACTGGGTGAACTGGCGGAAGCGGCCGGGGCCCGGCTTGTCGGCGCGGAAGACCGGGCCGAGGTGGTAGCGGCGGAAGGGCAGCTTCATCTCGTCGCGGTACTGGCTGATGAGGCGGGCGAAGGGGACGGTGAGGTCGAAGCGCAGCGCGGCGGCCTCGCCCTCCGGCGTCTCCAGCTCGAAAATCTGCTTGTTCGTGTCGCCGCCCGCCGTGCCCGTCAGGATGTCCATGCGCTCCAGCGCGGGCGTGTCCACGGGCAGAAACCCGTAACGCTCGTAGGTGCGGCGGATGGTCTCCACGGCCGCCGACCGCGCGATCATGTCGGCGGGCAGGAGGTCCTGGAAACCCTTGAGGGTCTGGGGCTTGATCTTCTCATCCATGGTGCGGTGGTGTCCTGGGGTTCCGGGGGCGCGAAAGGGCGGCGTGTCCTCCCGCCGCGCGCGCCCCCGCCGGGCCGGAAGACCGGCCCCGTCACGCGGCGATACCATACCCACGCGGGCCCGGGCATGTCAACCGAAGCCCCGTGCCCTGGTCGCCGGACAGACTGGGCGCGGGCCGGAACTGTGGCGGGCACGAGATTGCCGCAGTCGCCGCGCGCCCTGCCAATGAAGTCAGTCGGCGAGAGTGCCCGAAAAGTAGACGCGCCATCTTGGCGCGTTCTTCGGGCCAATGGAAACGCCAAGAACGCGCCAAGATGGCGCGTCTACTTTGCGGAAAGGCCGGTCACAGGGAAAAGAGAGCGGCAAGCACCTGGCATGTCCCGAAGAACAGAAACGTGATGGGAAGGAAGGACATGAGCCCCGAGAAATAATACCGGCGCTCGTTCTTGAACGCGCGCACGCAGAGGCGGACCCAGAAGAGGAAGACCAGCAGCGCCACGACGGCGCACGCCGCCGCCCCGGCCCGCATCGTGCCGGCGTTGGGCGGTTCCGACACCTGCACCCCCACCATCAGCATCAAATAAAGTGCCAAGCCGAGTAACGCGCAGATCGCCAAAAGCACCCCAATGTCCACCGCGCACCCCTTCAG
>JAKPUV010000773.1 GCA_029554925.1 Candidatus Hydrogenedentota bacterium
ACAGGGGCAAGAACCGGGCCAAAAGAATGCGCAGGAGGGAATAGGCCGCAAGTGATTTTATGGAAGCAGGTTGCGTCAGAGAGAGGGGACGAAGAAGAAAGGGTATAGACGCGTAAGCGCTACTATATAGACGCTTCAATAGACGCGCAGACGCTACCTTTGGCGCGTGCGGCCGTTTTCCTCCGGCAGGGGCACGCCCAGCCGCTTGGCGCGGCGGAAGAGCGTGGTCTTGTGGATGCCGAGTTCCCGGGCGGCGGCGGTGCGGTTGCCGTGGTGGCGGTCGAGGGCGGCGCGCAGGGCCTGCGCGTCGAGCACATCGTGGAGCGACGGGGTACCCTGGTCGCCGCCGCGGAGCACGCCGCGCGCGGTCAGTTCGGCGGGCAGATGCTCCAGGCCGAGGAGCCCGCCGTCGCAGAGGATAAAGGCGCGCTCGACGGCGTTTTCGAGTTCGCGGATGTTGCCGGGCCAGTCGTGGGCCATGAGCAGGGACAGGGCCTCGGGGGCGATGCCGCGCACGGTCTTGCCCTGGAGCCGGTTGAACCGGGCGATGAACTGGTCCACGAGCAGGGGGATGTCCTCCTTGCGGCGGCGGAGGGGGGGCAGCTCCAGGCGCACCACATTGACCCGGTAGTACAGGTCCTCGCGGAAGACGCCGTCGCGGACCAGGGCGGCCAGGTCGCGGTTGGTGGCCGTGATGATGCGGACGTCGGCCTGTTCGGACCGGGTGCCGCCGAGGGGCTCATAGGTCCGCTCCTGGAGCACCCGGAGCAGGCGCACCTGGAGGGCCGGGCTGACCTCGCCGATCTCGTCGAGAAACAGCGTGCCGCCCTTCGCCTGGGCGAAGCGGCCCGGCTTGTCCTGCGCCGCGCCGGTGAAGGCGCCCCGCTTGTACCCGAAGAGTTCCGACTCCAGCAGGGTGTCCGGCAGGGCGCCGCAATTCACGGCGATGAAGGGCCCCTTTCCTCGCGGGCTGAGGGCGTGGATCGTGCGCGCGGCCAGCTCCTTGCCCGTACCCGTCTCGCCGAGGAGCAGGACCGTGCTGGGGCTGGCGGCCACGGCGGGCAGCACCTCGAACAGGCGCTGCATGAGGGGGCTGCGGCTGGACAGCTCGCCCGCGTGGTACTTGCCCTCGAGGGCCTCGCGCAGGGCCTCCACCTCCGACAGGTCGCGGAAGGTCTCCGCGCCGCCGATCACCCGGCCGTCCGCGTCCCGCAGCACCGCCGTGGACAGGCTGATGGGGATGCGGTTTCCGTCGGCGTCCACAATGAACGCCGTCTTGCCGATGACGGGCCGCCCGGTGGCCAGGGTCTCGCGCAGGGCGCAGCCCGCCCCGCACAGGCTCGACCGGAACACGTCGCAGCACAGGCTCCCCAGCGCCTCCGCGCGCGGCACGCCGGTGATCTCCTCCGCCGCGCGGTTGAACGACGTCACCCGCCAGTCGGCGTCCACGGTGAATACTCCGTCGGAGATGCTCTCCAAGATGGCCTCCGTGGGCGTGGGGGGCGGCGCGCCGGCGCGCTTGTTCCGGGGCGCGCTCACAGGCGGAAGACCTCCAGGGCGTTCTCGCGGAGGATGCGCGCGGCGACGCGCTTCGCCTCGTCCAGGGAAAACGCGCCCCCGTCCACCTTGTCCGCCAGCACGCGCGCGGCGACGCGCCGGGCAAGGTTGCAGTGGCCGTAGGCGCCCTCGGCGTAGTTGCTGTCGCCGCCGACGGCAAAAATCTTGTTGGACGGGATGACGTCAAGCCACTCGTCGAGGATGCGCGCGGCGGACGCCGGGGACACCACCTGAATCCAGCACAGGTCGGCGTACACATTGGGAAAATATTTGGCGAGGGCGGCCGTCTCGCCCGCCCACGGCCAGCCCGCGTGGAACAGCGCGAAGCGGGCGTCCGGG
>JAKPUV010000776.1 GCA_029554925.1 Candidatus Hydrogenedentota bacterium
GCAGGGGCAACAACGGCGGGGACGGCTTTGTCGTCGCCCGCCTCGCCCTGTGCGCGGGCCGTGCGGTGCGCGTGGTCCTTATCGGCGACCCGGCGGCCGTCACGGGCGACGCGGCGGTCTTCCTGCGCGCCTACGAACGCCTCGGCGGCGTCGTGGTCCCCGCGCCCGACCCCGAGACGGCGGCCCGCGAGACCGCCGCCCTGCGCGGGTCCGGCGTGCTCGTGGACGCCCTGCTCGGCACCGGGTTCGCGGGCGGGGTGAGAGGTGCGGCGCGCGCCGCCCTCGAGGCCTGGCCGGAGGGGGACCCCACCGTGGCGGTGGACATCCCCTCGGGACTCAACGCCGACACCGGCGAACCGGGCGGCGCGGCCGTGCGCGCCGACACCACCGTGACCTTTGCCTGCCTCAAGCGCGGCCTGCTCGCGGAAAGCGCCCGCCCCTACACGGGGCGGGTCCTCGTGGCGGACATCGGCATCCCCGAGGTCTGCCTGGAGGGGCTGGGAACGTTTGCTCTGGATGAGGACGGTTGACCCCATGCACTGTCTCCCCGTAGCGCCGGCGTCCCGCCGGCCTTGTCTTTGATGCGGGGGGTGTGAACGATGCGGTGTTTCGCGGCTCTGGAAACCGGCCCCGCCGCGCGGGCGGCGCTGGGGGAGTGCATCGCCTCGCTGCGTCCCCTGGGCGGGCGGGTGTCCTGGGTGCGGCCGGAGAATCTTCACCTGACCCTGCGCTTTATCGGCGAGGTGACGCCGGAGCAGGCGTCCGCGTATGCGGATGGCCTGCGGCCGCTGGTGTCCGCATTGGCCCCGCTTGAACTCGTGGCCGGGGGGCTGGGCGCGTTTCCCAGCCTGCGCCGTCCCTCCGTGCTGTGGGCGGGGGTGCGGGCGGTGTCCGGCGACCTGTCGGCAGTCCAGGGGGCCGCCGAGGCCTGCGCGGTGGCCATCGGCCTGCCCCCCGAGGCGAAGCTGTTTCATCCCCACCTCACCCTGGGCCGCGTCCGCGACCCGCACGGGCTGGCCCCCCTGCTGGATGCCTTCGCGGAGCTGGCCGCCGCCGCGCCGGGTTTCGGGGGTGCATTCTCCGCTCCCGCCGTGGCATTATTCCAGAGCGAACTGAACCCCGGCGGCGCGGTGTACACGCGCCTGGAGGAGATGCCCCTTGGCGGTTGACGTCCTGAGAGCAACCATCGGCAGCGCCCTGACGCTGTGCATGATGGCCGTGCTGCTGCGGTGGAGCGCCCGCGCGCTCGCCGTGGACCT
>JAKPUV010000778.1 GCA_029554925.1 Candidatus Hydrogenedentota bacterium
GGCGCGGGCGGTGCACGCGGCGCGCACGCCGGTCATCTCGGCCGTGGGCCATGAGACGGATTTCACGCTGTGCGACTTCGCGGCGGACCTGCGCGCGCCGACGCCCTCGGCGGCGGCGGAGCTGGTGGTGCGGGAGCAGGCGGCGCTACTGGAGCGGGTGACCGGCGCGCACCGGCGCGTCCTGCGCGCCGTCCGGCGGACGGCGGAGGGCGCCAGAATGCGGCTGGACCGGGCGGCGCGCCACTACCTGCTGCAGCGCCCCGACGAGCTGCTGCGCGAGGCGCGCCAGGAGGCGGACAGCCTGCGGGACCGGCTGGCGGCGGCGGTGACGGAGCGCCTGGCCCTGTGCGCGCGGCGGCGGGACCGGGCGGCCCACGCCCTGGCGCTGCAGTCGCCCGAGCAGCGGCTGGGGCGGATGCGGGAGCGCCGGGCCGCCGCGGCCGCGCTGCTCGCCCGGAGGGGCGCCGCCCTGACGGACGCGCGCCACCAGGCCCTGCGCGCGGCGGCGGGGCGCCTAAACGCGCTGAGCCCGCTGGGGATTCTGGAGCGCGGCTACGCCCTCGCCTGGACGCTTCCGGAGCGGGGGCTGGTGCGCGACGCGGCGGCGCTGTCGGTTTCGGACCGGCTGGAGCTGCGCTTTGGGCGGGGAACCGCCGAGGTGACCGTGGAAACAATCCGACCCGCCCCCGAGGGGCCGGGACATGCCGGGTCTCCCGACCCGGGGCAAGACTAAAGGAGGCCGTCATGGCGAAGGGAAAACGCGCGGAAGAGTCTTTCGAGAAGGACCTGGAGCGGCTCGAGTCCATCGTGGCCGCCCTGGAGGAGGGGGGCGTGCCCCTGGAGGAGTCGCTCCGCCAGTTCGAGGAGGGGGTCCATCTCGCGCGGAAATGCGAGGAGGTGCTGAAGTCCGCCGAGAAACGGATCGAACTCCTCCTCAAGAACCGCGAAGGAACGCTGGAAACCGTCCCCTTTGCCGGGGACGACGCCCCCGCCGGCGCGGACACCCCGCCGGACGCGGACGACGCCCCCTGGGAGGAGGAGGAGGACGGCGACGACGGGGAGAAGGAACTGCTGTTTTGAGCGCGGCGGAGGATTTCCTGCGCGCGAAGTCACTGCGGACCGAGGAGGCCCTGCACGAAGTGGTGGCCGGATGGCGGGGCGCGCCGCCGCGCCTGGTGGAGGCGGTCCGCCACAGCCTGTTCGCGGGGGGAAAGCGCCTGCGCCCGGCGCTGGCCCTGGGGGCCTGCGAGCTGGTGCGCGGCGTGGACACCCCCGCCCTGCCCGCCGCCTGCGCTCTGGAGATGATCCACACCTACAGCCTGATCCACGACGACCTGCCCGCCATGGACGACGACGACCTGCGGCGCGGGCGGCCCACCTGCCACAAGGTTTTCGGGGAGGCCACGGCCATCCTCGCGGGGGACGCCCTGCTGACCATGGCCTTTGACACGGCCGCGGAAACGGAAAGCGTGGAGGTGGTGCGGGAACTGGCCCGGGCCGCCGGCATCTGCGGCATGGCGGGGGGCCAGCAGCTCGACATGGACGCCGAGGGGAGGGCGCTGACGCTGGACGAGCTGCGCCGGGTGCACGCCCTGAAGACAGGCGCGCTGATCCGGGCGGCGGCGCGCTGCGGCGCCCTCTGCGGCGGGGCGGACGCGGCGGCGCTGGGGGCCCTGGGGGAGTACGGCGCGCGTCTGGGGCTCGCGTTTCAGATCACGGACGACATTCTGGACGTGACGGGGGACGCGGCGGCGCTGGGAAAGCGCACCGGGGCGGACGCGGCGCACACCAAGGCCACCTATCCGGGGCTGGCGGGGCTGGACGCCTCGCGGAGACTGGCGGAGGAGGCGGTGGACGGGGCCGTGGCGGCGCTGGAAGGGTTCGGGCCGGAGGCCGCCCCCCTGCGGGACCTTGCGCGCTTCGTGCTGGAGCGCGACCGCTGAGCGCGGCGCGGACGCCTTACCCGAAGACCTGCCGCATCCGGTCGCAGTAGTACCGCACGTTGTCGTATTCCGCGTCGGGGGCGATGCGATGGTCCGGACAGGGGATGTAGCCGCCCAGGTCCACCAGGGGGCGCAGCCGCTCGATTTCCGCGTCCACGGCGGCGCGGTCGCGGCTGAAGACCACCTTGTTCATGCCGCCGACCCCGCGCAGCTCGCTTCCGTACTGTTCGCGCCAGGGGGCGATGCTGGCGTTCCAGGTGCCCACCTCGATGGGGAACATGGTGTTGACCCCGTTGTTGATCCACGTCGGCACGAGGGCGTCTATGCACCCGTCGCAGTCGAGGGAGATGATGGGGACGCCGTGGTCCCGCAGCAGCCCCGTGACCCGGCGGTAGTGCGGCCCGACCAGGGCCTCGAACAGGGACGGGATGATGAGGGGGCCGTTCTTGAAACAGATGTCCTCCCAGAAATGCCCGAAGTCGAAGAGCGCCCCCTGCTCCAGGATGAACCGCGTGTTCTGGTAGGACAGCTCGGCGATGGTGTCTATCATTTCGACAAAGAGGTCCATGTCCTCGGCGAAGAGCGTGCTCTGGGCGCCGATGATGTCGCGCACGTACCCGTAGAGGCTGCCGCAGAAGAGGCCGTGGGCGTATTCGCGCCCCGGCCGGCGCAGCCAGTCGATCCCGCCGTCGTCAAACCGGAGGCGCTCCCCCGTGTCCGTGGTGACCCAGGACTTCAGCACCCGGTCGGGGTGCCACTGGAAGCGGTGGCGGTAGTGCTCCTCCCAGTCGGCGCGTGTCTTGAGGGTGTGGTCGAACTCCATGGGGATGGAGCGCGTCCCGGGCTTCTCCAGGATGACCACGCCCTGGGGATTGAGGGCCTTGCGCGACCCGTCCGGGAACTCCTCGAGGATGCGGGGCTCGAATTCCGGCATCAGGTTGGCGTTGGGGGAAAAATGCGAGGCCCAGTTGAAGTCGAACCCCAGAATATCGCACAGCCGCCGGTCCGCGGCGTTGCCGTCTGCGTAGCCCTCCACATCGGCGGGGGTGAGCCGGCCCTCGTCCACCCACTTCTGGAGCGTTTCCCCCCAGAAGCCGAAATGGACGACGGGAAGGCGGTCGAAGGGCTGGTAGTTCAGCACGGCCAGGGCGCGCTCTCTGTGGTTCATGCCGCGGGGCCCCCTTTCCTGGGATGGTGGTGGTGAAACGAGACCCCCCCGGCGGTCGCCGGAGGGGCCGAAAGCGTGGGGTGACTAACGGGGGTCATTTGCCGGTGGCGCGCTGCCCTTCCCTGACCAGTTTGCGGACGCCGGCCAGATACTCCTCCAGCGGCACCTGGGCGGACGCCGCCGTCCTGCCGCCGTCGGACGCTTCCGGGGCGGCCTTCGCGGGAGAGGCCGCGTCAAGCGCCGCCTTCATGAAGGGGTCGGTGACCTGGACCACCTTGGGGTCGGCCGGGGCGGCGGACTTCTCCTCCCCGGCATCTTCGTCCTCCCCCTCCTCCTCCTGCTCCGCCGGGGCGGGGGTGATCACCTGTTTTCCGCGGTCGCCGCCGTAGAGGATCAGGCCCCGGTCGCGGCGGACCATGTAGAAGACGGCCTCCTCGCCGGGGGTGAACTTGGGGATCCCGGCCGCGGACATGACGAACCCGTCAATCTGTCCGCCGATGACGGAGAAGGACACCTGGGAGCCGGCGTTGATGTCGCCCTTCTCCACCCGGCTCACGTCCACAACCACGTCGGTGAAGATGCGCGTGCTGGGCGGGGTGCTGGTGGGGGGGTACCAGCGGGCCTGCGTGGAAACCACCTTGCCCACGAAGATGTCGGAGACGCTGGCGGTGAAGTCGGCGGCCGAAATGGGCAGCATCTGCGCCCCGGCGCCGAACCCGAACAGGAGCACGGCGCCCGCGAGCGCCAGCGCGGCGGCCTTCCGGGTCCTCAGGGAACGGACGCGGAGGCAGGCCGCCCCCGCCGCGGCCAGCGCCGCCAGCAGCATCCAGTGCGACATGAGCCACTCCATCCCCGCCGCGGCCCGGCGGAAAGCGTCGAGCGCGGCCGGATTGCGGACAAGGAGCCGCGCCACGGCCGGCGAAACGGTGTAATACAGGTCCACCAGGGCGGTGCCCGCGGCGGACTTCATGAGGAACCCGTCGCGGAAGGCGCGCAGCCGCTTGGAGGAGAGCACGGCCGCCACGTCTATGTTGCCCGTGTCGATGCCGCCCGTGCCGCCGATGCCGTCAAGCACGTTCATCGGGCAGACGTCGTTGGGGTCGCCGAACATGGGCCGGTTGAGCGGCAGCATGGAGGCGAGGGTCTTGCCGGAAATCTGGCTGACGAACTTGTTCTTCTTGAAGTCCCACACGAGCGGCGTGCCGGCGGCGTTGTTCTCGATGCCGTAGATGTTGCCGTCCTCGTTGAAGACCTCGGACGGATAGTTGGTGGCGAACTCGGTCTCGGAGCGGACATTGGTCGTGTAGCTGAAGGGGAGGCTTCCCTGGAGGGTGTCCACGGTGCCGGGCGTGGTGCCCGGGGGGGCCTGCCGCTCGACGCCGCCGCTGTTGAGCGGGTTCATGGTCATCACGTAGCTGGGCTCAAACATGGCCCCGCCGCCGGACGGGATCTCGAGCTGCTTCCAGACACCGGGCAGGTAGAACTTCCCGACCAGGTTCTTGTTGGTGTAAAGCGTGTAGAGGCCGCTCATGGTGCTGAAGAGGGGGATGCGCTGGCCGTTGCCGCCGTTGCTCACGTCGGCCCAGGCCACAATGTGCGCGCCGGACACGGGGGCCGAGGGGATGCCCGTGCCCCGCCGCGTGTGCGTGCGCGCCTCCTGGGCCACCGTGAAGAAGTTCTCCTGGCCGTCCTCCCGGGGATAGAGCCAGGAAACGCCGGAGATGTCGTCGGGGGCGAGGTCCTTGGCGCCGAAGGTCTGCGTGCCCGAGAGGTCCTCGGTCAGGAAGAGCAGGGTGAACATGCTGGGCGTGGCGCCGACCATGCGGGCGACGCCGTCGGGGCCGGTGAACTGGAGCACGGGGGACTCGGTGGGGATGCCCAGGGCGTCGAGGCCGAGGGGCCCGACGTTGTTCAGCGGGGTCAGCCCCAGCCCGAGCATGAGGCCCGCGGAGCTGACGATGGTGGCCGTCAGGTCGAGGGCGCCTATGCTGGAGAGCGTGCTGGCCGACCGGTGCACCGACGCGTTCACCACGATGTCGGAGTCCAGGATGTTGCCCGCGGGAACGGTGACAATGGAGCCGCCGCTGGTGATGGGGACGTCGGTGATGGCGTACAGCGTCAGCACGACCGAGGGCAGCGCCTCGACTTCCGGAAGGATGAACCCGACATCGTCCGGCTCGATGTTGCTGGACCCCTCGGGCACACTCGTGACCTGCATGAACACCGTGGGCAGGTAGTCGGGGGAGGTGAACCCGGGGGTGATGGGATCCTCAATGGGCCCGACGAAGCGGAAGGAGGCGTAGCTGGTGGGCACGTCCGCCCACACCTGGAAGCCCGCCTTCATGCGCTCGACCTCGTCGGCGGTGAAGCCGCGGGGGCCGCCCTCGTAGCGGATCTCCAGGCCCTCCCCGGGCTCCACCACGCCGTTGTTGTTCGTGTCAAAGTCCTGGGCGGGCCACACGGCGTAGCGGACCTGTCCGAACTGGTTGAACCCACCGATCGGAAAGAAGGCCGCCGCGTCCCGCGCGCCGACCAGCGCGGCCAGCGCGCAACACCCCGCCAACAGAGCCACTTGTCTGCCTTTGCTCACCGTACCTATTCCTTTCCGTTTCCCGGGCGGCCCGCCGCGCCGGGAGCCAAACTGTACCAAGAGCGCCGCGAATCGTCACCCGCGCCCGGACGCGCGGCGCCGGCGGCCCGCCAGCGCGAGCAGCCCCGCCGCGGCAAGCATCACGGCCGCGTCGGCCCAGGGCGTCCCCGGATCCGTTCCGGGGGCGCACCCGATAAACCCGAGGAACTTGTTCCTGTTCTCGTCGTTGACGTACTCGAAGCCGTCCACAAGGATGTCCTCCTTGTTCTTGGCGGCGTTGCCGACCTTCACGTCCATCTTCCCGGTCTGGGCCATGCCGCCCACGGGGAACCCGACAACGAGGCGGGTGCCGTCGGGCGATCCGCCGATGACGGGCATGAGCGTCTTGCCGAAATAGACCTGGGCGGACTGCACATCGCCGAGGTCCTCGCCGTACACCGTCACGGGGAAGTTCTTCCGCGACGCGCGGCGCGGATCGACGCGCAGAACCTTCGGGCTGAGCTCGGGCGTGCCGGGCACCAGCGAGAAGAGGTCCGAACGGCTGACCTCCTGGCCCGTGGCCGTGTTCCGGACGAGGAGCACGATGGGCTCCACGGGCGGATCCTCGGACCGCGAGCTGACCGTGACGCTGATGGTGGTGTTTGTGGCGCCGGTCACGACGACGTCGTACCCGCTCATGACCACGACGGGGTTGGACCCGAAGTTCTGCCCGTAGATCACGAAGCGGAACGGCTCGCCCGGCAGGGTCTGAGAGGGCAGCTCGGTCTGCGAGACGGAGTCGATGGCGATGGTGGTCGGGCCGACCACGCGCGCCCGCGCCTCCACGGACCCGGAGAGCTGCTTCTTCATGGTGTGCGAGCGGATCCAGTTGAAGCCGCTGGCGTCGGGGCGGACCCCCGCCTTGGCGCCGTCCATCCAGTAGTAGGCGGGCGGCGTGCGGAAGACGGTCACGAAGCCCAGCCCGCGCTGCGCCCACTGGAACTCCTGGAACTTGCGGAAGTCGTTGCGGTCCTCGCCGGGGAGGTTGGCCCACGTGTCGGGGTCGGGCTGGGTCGGGGTATTCGGGCCCCAGCCGACGATGCCGGCGCGGAAGGTGTCGCCCTCCTGCATGTTCTGGGCCGCGCGGACCACCACGAAGAAGTCGGGACCGTAGTCCAGGTCGTTGATGGAGACGCCGAAGGTCGGCTGGACCCACTGGCGGGTGCGCGTCTGGTCCTCGCGCGGCAGGGGCAGGTCGTCCGTGCCGGGGGTCGAGAAGACAAAGCGCACCTGGATGTCGTCCGCCGTCTGGCCGGTGAAGCGCGGGGGCGCGTCCAGCATCAGCGGAATGTCAATGCCCGGGTCGAAGTACCCGTTCCGGTTCTCGGGATGGTTGTCGTTGTCGCGGTAGAGGGCCACACCGCTGATCCGCTGGTCCTTGTTCAGAGGCAGCAGGTCGCTCAGCGGGTTGAAAATGGGGTTGGCGCCGCCCTGGTACAGCTCGACGGTGAGCTCCTCGAGGAACGAGGGGTCGCGCACGATGCGCCAGGCGCCGTTGCGCGGGGTGCCCCCGCGCAGCGTCAGCTCGTTCGCCGAGTTCCCGAGGATCTCGTAGGTCTCGTATCCGGAGTCCACCAGCCAGTCGCCGGCGAACCCGCCCGGCACCCACGCGCCCGAGGGCACGCGGAACCCGGCCACGAGGCCGACACCGCCGCCGCCGGAGGCTATGATGTCCTCCTGGCGGTTGGTGGCCAGGTCGAGGCCGAGCACGGGCACCGCCTCGCCGCCGATGGTCAGCTTGGCGCTGCGGTTGGTGAGGTCCACGAGGCGGACCGGCACGTTGACTTCGAGCATGTCATGCCCGTAGAAGTCCTGCACCGGGTCCTCATCGGGGCTGTACTTCACGAAGGCCGTGCTGCTGCTGTTCACGCCGGGGAAGAACTGGATGCCGCCGCGGCGCTGGTTTTCGGGCCGCGTGGGCAGGCCGGCGGGAATGACGGCGCGGATCTTGGAGAAGCGCTTGACATTGTCCGAGGTGCTGATGGAGATGAACAGGTCGTCGCCCGGCTGGATCACTTCGGGGTCCAGCGCCTTGGCGCCGGGGGCCGCCTGCTGGAGGGCGTTGACCTCAAGCATCGCCGACGCGAGCCCGGCGCCCGACTTCTTGTCCGTCGGCAGGTCGAACTCGAACTCGTAGCCGTCCTGGCGCGGCACCGTCCAGTTGCTCCGGGGGAACAGCGTGAGGACCCAGGCCCGGTCCACATCGTCCACGATGCCGTTGCCGTCCATGTCGTCCGCGCGGCCGTCGCCGTCGAGGTCCACCAGCTCGGGCTGCGACGCCCACTTGACGTTGGTCACGGGGACCACGCGGTCAAGCAGCGGAAGCGCCGCCCCGCTGCCGGCGTAGTTGTTGAGGTCCTGCGTGTTGAGGAAGATGCCGTTCTGGTCGGCGTCCTCCCACAGCAGCACGCCGGAGTCGAGGCTCTGGTTGTCGTTCGTGTCGGGGTCGAGCGGC